>JAADHA010000367.1 GCA_013152105.1 Oligoflexia bacterium
AGGGCGCGGCGTCGCGCCTCTAGTCGGTGGCGCAGGCGCGCGGCCAGCAGCGCCAGCCCCCGGGCCTCGGCCGCCAGCACCAGGTCAGCTCGGGAGTGGGTCGAGAGCCGGGTCAATGCCTGGGTCAGCGCGCTCCAGTCGCGGTTCGGACCGTGACCGGCGAGCTGTTCGGCTGCGCTCACTTGGAGCAGCGGGATGTCGGTGATGCCGACGCGTTGCGCCAGCACGCGCCGCGTAAAGGCCACGGCCTCGGCGCGCTCGGCCGCGTTCATCCGGTCGGCCTTGTTCATCACGAAGATCAGCGTGTCGCAGTGTCCTGCGATCTCCTCCACCAGGGTCAGCTCGCCGGCTGAGATCGGGGGGTCCGCGCCGAGCACCACCAGGGCCGCGTCGACATGGGGGACGAAGGCACGCGTCGCCTCGGTGTTGTTCGCGAACACCGAGCCGACCCCCGGGGTGTCGACCAGGCACAGCCCATGGGACAGCAGGTCCGAGGGCAAGAAGACCTCGACCGCGGCGATACCCTTGACGTTCTGCGGGTTCTGCTCTTCGCTGACGAAGCGCACGAGATCAGACAGGGCGATGTCCTCGGTCTGGCCCGAGTGACGGCGGATGCGGGCCAGGCTGCGTGGGCCCTGGCGGACGATGGTGACCAGGGCGGTCACCGGAGCCACGCCGACTGGCAGGACGGTGGCGCCGAGCAGCGCGTTGATCAGGCTGGACTTCCCTCGCTTGAACTGGCCGACGCAGGTGACGTAGAGCAGGCCGTCGCGGACCCGGTCGGCGAGCGCCTTGGCCTCGGCCGCCAGCCCGACCGCACCGGCCTGGGTGGCCAGCCGGCCGAGGGCGTCGATGTTGGCGCCATCACCGCTTGGATGAAGGCCTTGCATGGTGCCTCCAGGTGGGGATGGCCTTGTCCCAGCCGGGCTCCCTGGCGGCGATGCAGGGACGGGGCGGGAGATGCCGTTATCACCCGGGACCGCCGAGGGTCATATGCCCGAGACCAGGAAACCGTAGGTCGGCGTGTTGGTGCCGGTGACCAGCAAGCCGGTCTGGGGCCCTCCGAGCCCAGCCGCCAGGGCCACGCTGTGACCAAGGGCTCCGCCGTTCACCTCGCCGGGGATCTGCAGGTCGGCGTCGGAATCGGCGAAGGTTCCCTGCAGTGGACCGTAGAAGAGCAAGGCCGTGCCCTGTTGATCCTCGCCGGCCTCGCTGTCCCCGGCAAACAGGTCGGAATACCCGTCCCGGTCGACATCAGCGCCGCTGATCGCGCGGCCCAGCGCGCTGCCCGGAGTCCCCGACGAGAGCACCGCCATCGCGTCGCTGAGCAGGCCCCCCGCGCCGGCACCGTTCACCAGGTAGATCCGCGCCGGGTCGGCGCTCTTGGTCTTCCCATCGGCAGGGGCTCCGACCAGGATGTCGAAGCGCCCGTCACCATCCACATCGCCGGCCCCGCGGACCACGGCCCCGGCGAGGTCCCCCTGGCCGGTCCCCAGCCACGCGATGCTGACATCGGCCAGGACGGCGTCGGCGTCGACGGGCCCGAGCACGATGGACGCGATGCCGGCCTGGTCGGCGATCTCGGAGTAGCCCAGGTCGCCCACGACGAAGTCGTTGATCCCGTCGCCATCGACATCATGGGTCGCCGCCAGCGCAGGGCTGCTGAGGTCCTGGGTCAGCAGGATGCCGTCGGTCGAGGCGGTGCGTGGGCCGTCGATTGGCCCGGGCAGAACCGCGACCGCGCCCAGGAAGGCACCGGCGAGGAGCAGGTCTGCGATCCCGTCGCCGGTGACATCGCCGGGCGCCGCCAGGTCGTGGTGGACCCCGTCTCCGAAGTCCAGGCTGGTGGCCGTGTCCGTAAGCGATGCCGTGCCGAAGAGCGTTCCGACATCGGGGACCAGCCAGGCTTCGGCGGTAGATCCGACCAGCAGATCCACCCCGCCCTGTCCCGACACATCGCCGGCCACCGCGATGAACGCTCCCGCGCCGTCGCCGTACAGGGCCAGGTCGGCCGTGGTCATCGAGACGGGTCCAGACGGGGGCGCCAGGAACAGGTAGACGCCGCCTTGCGATTTGCCATTCGCGGACGAATTGGGGGCGCCGAGGAGCACATCGCCGGTGCCGTTGCCGTCGACATCCCCGGCAAAGGCGTACACGGTGGTGTGGTCGCGGTTCTCGGAGATCGTGAACTCCGACGAGGACACCAGGAGGGTACCGGTGGGCCGGCAAGTGCCGCTGCTTCCGTCGAGGTCGTTGTCGATCCCGTCGTCGCAGATCTCAGTGGCGGTGCTGTTCTCGGACCCGAGCTTCGAGCCGCAGCCGGCCAGCAGCAAGAGCGCGATGCGGGCTGTCGCGGGGTCATGGGAGGGTGCCCTGGTGTGTGGGGAGTGGCAATTTGAAAGTGCTCGTCATTTTGCTTGCCGTTGTCTTGCGTTTCATGTCATGGTGCGCCGGCCACGAAGGCATCCACCAAGGAACCCTACATGAATCTGAAGCTGTCCTCCTCTCCTGCCAACCCCGCCTATCGGGCCCTTCCGACCATCCTCTGGCCGCTATCGCTCGGTCTGCTCGTCGCTTTGAGTAGCGCCTGCGGCGGCAAGGACACCGGCACCGACGACACGGGTGCTGGCAACACTGGTGCAGGCGATGCGGGCACGACCGACGTGACCGACGGCGGGACCGTGACCGACGGCGGGACCGTGACCGACGGCGGGACCGAGACCGACGGTGGGACCGAGACCGACGGCGGGACCGAGACCGACGGCGGGACCGAGACCGATGGCGGGACAGGGACCGACGGTGGGACCGGGACCGACGGCGGGACCGACGGTGGGACCGGGACCGACGGCGGGACAAGCACCACGCCCACCTCGGCGGATGTTCAGATCATCGTCAACGAAAACTGCACCACCTGCCACGTCGGCGGAGGCACCCTCGGTGACCTGACGATGGACGATGTCTTCGCCGCCACGGTCGGCGTCGCCTCAGGCGAGTTGTCCACGATGAACTACATCGAGCCCGGTGACCTCGACAACAGCTACCTGTGGCACAAGCTTCAGGACACGCAGCGCACCGTAGGTGGCACCGGCGACCAGATGCCCAAGAACAACCCCGGCGGCATGCTGGCGGCAGAATACGACACCATCGAAGCGTGGATTGTCGGCGGCGCGCCCGAGTAGCGGTTCTAGGCGGGTAGGCTGCGTTGGCAGTCCTGCCCGCGCTCCAAGGGCAACAAGGCGGACTGAATCGACGGCGCGCAGGCACCAGGCGCTACACTGGCGGCGGCCGTCTTCATCCCTACAGCAACCGAGAGTCCCATGCCGTTCGTCGTCGCCGAGCCCTGTGTCAAGTGCAAATTCACCGACTGCGTGGAGGTCTGCCCGGTCGAGTGCTTTCACGAGGGCGTGAACATGCTGGTCATCGATCCGGTGGAGTGTATCGACTGCGGCGCCTGTGTCCCCGAGTGCCCGGCCGAGGCCATCTTCCTGGACGAAGACGTCCCCGAGCAGTGGCAGGAATATGTTGTTCTCAACGAACGTCTGGCCGAGCAGTGGCCGATCATCACCAGCCAAAAGGACGCGCTACCGGACGCTGAGCGCTGGAAGGGCGTCACAGACAAGCGCGCCGAGCTCAGTGAGGAACCTGGCACTGGGGACTGAACGAGTGGCTGCCCCGCTGTTGCTACCATTCCGCATGATTCCCGCACTCACGAGCCTCGCCTTCCTTGTCCTGTCTGCCTGTGGTGGGCCCGGTGACCCTCCGGATTCCGCCGCTTCCGGGGACACGGGAACGACCCCGACGACCCCGACGACCCCGACGACGCCCGAGCCGGATCTGGCGGTCGATGTCCTGGTGATTGGCGGCGGCCCGGCCGGACTGTCGGCGGCCTGGGAGGCCGAGCAAACCGGGGCCAGCGTGCTGATCGTTGAGCGGAACGAGGCCCTCGGCGGGGCGGGCTACCATGCGCGCAACCTGATTGCGGCCGGCACGCGCTGGCAGGCGGCGGCGGGGATCACCGACAGCCCGGAGCAGTTCCTGGCTGAGTGGGCCAGCTTCACAGGGGGAGGGGACCCGACCGACCCCTGGGTCCAGGCCCTGGCCTACCAGTCCGTGGAGACGCTGGACTGGCTGGTCGACGAGCATGGCGCAGTGGTGTTCGGCCTGCTGGATGACTCGGCCGCGGGCGCAACCCCGCGCCTGCACGAGGTCGGTATCGGTGATGACGGACCCGTTGGAGGACTGGTTTCCGATCTGCAGGATCTGGCCTGGACCTCGGTCGAGGCGAAGACCCTGCGCTTTGACCCGGACGATCCGGCCCGCGTGAGCGGAGCCTGGCTCACCGACCTGGTGACCGGTGAGACGGTCGAGGTCGCCGCGGGGGCGATCATCATCGCGACAGGTGGCTTCGCGCGTGATCTGGACCGGGTCCTGGCCGAGCGCCCGGAATTGGAGGGGGCGCTCTTGTTGTTCGAGGCGAGCCCCTCCAGTGACGGTGGCGGCCTGCCGCTACTGGACCAGGCGGGAGCTGCACTTCAGAACATGGAGCACCACGGGGTCTATGTGCACAGCGCGCCCGACCCTCGGGCTGGCCTGGAGGGCGAGGCGTTGGTCCTCGGACGCCTGGAGAGCACCGTGATGGTGGACAGTGCCGGAACACGCGTCGCCAACGAGTCGACATCCTTTGGTTTCACCCTGTCCGATGTCCTGGTCGCGGCCCCGGACAAACGCCTGTGGGCCATCTATCCAGCCGGTGTCTTTGACAGCAGCGGTGTCATCACGATGGCCGCGGAGCTGGACCTGGAGGGGGCGGATCCACTCACGAACGCGGATCTGGTGGACTACGGCCTGGCGGTGCGCGCGCCCTCGGCAGCGCAGCTCGGGAAGCTCACCGATATCGACGGCGCGGGCCTGTCCGAAGCCCTCGCCCGCTACTCCGAGCTGGTCGATCTGGGCGAGGACCTGGACTTTGGCAAGCCTGGTGATGCCCTGGTTCCGATGGACGGTGAGCTGGTCGCGGTCGAGCTGGCCGGGGGCTCAGCCAAGAGCTTTGGGGGTGCCTGGCTGGACCCCCAAGCCCGGGTGCTGGACAGCGACGGCCAGGTGATCCCCGGACTGTACGCGGCGGGCGAGGCGGCGGGAATGCTCGGCACGCCCGCCATCGGCGAGGGCTTCTCGGGCTCGGTGATGGCCTGCTACCTGACCGGGCGCGTGGCGGGTCAGAGCGCGGCGGCGGACGCGCTTGCGCTTGCGACCAAGGCGAGTCAGCGCGAAGCGACGCGCATGCTGGGCTCGCTGCCAACCGGACAGGGGGCCGCGACGGTGGGTGGGCGCGAGCTGACCGTCACATCGGCGACGAAAGACGTGCCGTAGGGCTGGCCCGAGGGATCGACCACGGTCCCGTCGATCTGGTAGCGGTGTCCGGCTGCGCCCGGCACCGCGAGGTCGGCGGTCCACAGTTCCTGGACGCGAGCGAGCGTCGCGTCCTGCTGGGTGTCCTTGGCCGTCGCGAACGCGACACGGATGGCGGCGACGCTGGGAGTGGTGGCGCCCTGCACGACCAGGGACAGCGTCATTGTGTGGCCGTCTGCGGCGGTTTTCAGGTGACCGTGGACAGAACCGAAGCTGCTGAAGTACTCGTCCTCGCTGCAGGTCAGCGCGTCTGGCGTCAGGCTCAGCTCCACTGGACCCAGCCCGAGGACATCTCCCTTGGCGTCCATCAAGGTCACGCGAGCCGAGGCCAGCGAGCCACGCTCGGTGTCACTCGCTGGCAGGCCTTGCACTTCCCAGAGCTGCTGCTGCGCGACGCTGCGGCTGAGCACTGCGATGTTCCCAGGCACCGCGGGGGCGTCACCCTGGGCGGTGATGGCCAGCTCGACCCGAGCCGGGGTGGTGGCCGAGGTGCTGGTCCACACGGCGACGCGCATGCCGTCGCCGCGGATGGGGGTGCCGACGGAGACCTGGGTGACGGCGTCCACGGCGAAGGCGGTGGGCGAGAGGAGCAGGGCGGCGAGCGTGAAGAGCGAGCGGGTCATCGGGGGGCTCCTGTGGGGGCGTAGCGGCAAGAACAACGTACATCCCTGTCGGTGCAAAGAGGGGAGTGTGGGCGAATTCGGGACAGGCTTTGATGAGTGTCACCATCCGTCTCGGCCTCGCAGTGGTCCCCCGCACGGGCTAATCCAACCGCTTCTTCCCCCTGGAGGTCCTCATGGGCAGCTTCCCGCGCACGCGGCTTCGCCGCAACCGTCGCACCGATTGGATCCGTCGCCTGGTTCGCGAGCATCACGTGGCGGTGGACGATCTGATCTGGCCAGTCTTCGTGTTTGATGGCGATGGCGACAACCAGGACGTGGACTCGATGCCCGGCGTGCAGCGCCTCAGCGTCTCGGCCCTGGTGGACGCGGCCGGCATGGCGGCCGAACTTGGGATCCCCGCACTGGCGCTCTTCCCGGTGATCGAGGCGAAGCACAAGACCCTGGATGGGGCATACGCAAAGGACCCGGACAACCTGGTCTGTCGGGCTGTTCGCGCCATCCGCCAGTCCGCGCCGGACATCGGCATCATCTGTGATGTGGCGCTCGATCCCTTCACACTCCACGGCCAGGACGGCCTGGTCATCGACGGACAGGTCGTCAACGACCCGACCCTCGAAGTGCTGTGTGCCCAGGCGGTGGTCCAGGCCGACGCGGGCTGTGATGTCATCGCCCCCAGCGATATGATGGACGGTCGCATCGGCGCCATCCGCGACGCGCTCGACGAAGCCCAGCACCAGTCTGTCCAGATCATGGCGTACTCGGCCAAGTATGCCAGCGCATTCTACGGCCCCTTCCGCGACGCGGTCGGCAGCAAGTCCGCCCTGGCCGGCGGGGACAAGCGCACCTACCAGATGGACCCGGCCAACTCGGACGAGGCCCTGACCGAGGTCGCCATGGACCTCGAAGAAGGCGCGGACATGGTGATGGTCAAGCCCGGGATGCCCTATCTCGACGTGTTGCGGCGCGTAAAAGAGACCTTCGAAGCCCCGACCTTCGTGTACCAGGTCAGCGGCGAGTACGCGATGCTGATGGGCGCCGCCCGGCTGGGCTGGCTGGACGGTCCGACCGTGATGATGGAGAGCCTGCTGGCCTTCAAGCGAGCGGGTGCTGACGGTGTCCTCACCTACGCCGCGGTGGATGTCGCGCGACGCCTGAAGGCGGGTTGATGGCGGGCGGCCTCGCAGCACCTCTGGGGCTGGTCATCACGGTGCTGTGTGGGTGCACATCCGGCGCCGGACCGAGCGATTCGGGCGGCGACACGGGGGCTGCCTTCTACGCGGATCCCTCGCAGCCCGGGCCGTGGCCGGTGGGCACCGATGTGCAGACGATCACCGGCTCATCGGGGGTCTCTCTGGAAATCCAGGCATGGTTTCCCCGCACCGACGCCCAGGGTTCACTCCACGCCTATGACGATCTGTTGGAGGGCGGCGCCTTGGACCAGGGCAGCGCCGACTGCGCGCAGCCTCACCCCGTCCTGGTGTTCAGCCACGGTCACGGCGGGATGCGCTGGCAGAGCTTCTTTCTGACCGAACACCTGGCCAGCCACGGCTTCATCGTGGTCGCGCCC
>JAADHA010000220.1 GCA_013152105.1 Oligoflexia bacterium
CGCCGGGATCCGCCGCAAGATCGTACAGCTCATCCCCGTAGCGGCTCCGAATAAGCTTGAGTCCGGTGGGACCGATCACGGATCGCTTCTCGGTACCAAACAGAATCGCCTGTGCCCGCCTGGGAGCAGACGGCGGAGGCGCTTGTCCAAGCACTTCAGCCAAGGGCTGTCCATCCGTGTGCATCGGGTCTGCACCGGCCAGGCTGAGGATGGTGGAAACCACGTCCAGGCTGCGTACGGGACGGTCGATGGTCCCTGTTGGGATGTTCGGGCCGGCAATGATCAGTGGAACGTGAAGCTGCTCCTGGTAGAGGGTGTGGCCGTGATGCACGTGCACCGGCCAGTCCTCGCCAGGGTAGGCACCGGTGTGGTCTCCCCACTCCTGACCGTGATCGGCGGTAAAGATGACCGTGGCTCCATCGGCCAGAGCCTGTTCTACGAAAGGCATCAAGGAGCGGTCGGCAAAGTGGATCTCTGCGTCGTACAGGCGCTCAATCGGATCCTGCCACGATCCTGGGCCGCTGGGCGGGGGCGAGTCGATGACGACTGCTCGGCGGTCCGCCTTGGGGGCGTTGTAGGGCTTGTGTGGGTCCATCAGGTGGAGCATCAGGAAGCGTGGTCCCCCCGCCGTGGCGGCCCACCACTTTTGTGCCGCGCGGACCATTCGGGGTGCGAGGCGATAGGCGTTCTCGGTCATGACTTCGAAGGGCAGGCGGTCGAGCGGACGCACCAGCGCCATCATATGGCCGAGACCGAGCGCGTCATCGTACAGGTCATAGCCGCGATCAAGACCGAACTTGGCGTTGAGGTATGGATTGCTTACGATCGCGCCGGTCCGATAGCCGGCCTCCGAGAGACGCTGGGACAAGGTGGGCGGAAGATCGCTTAGGGGTGCGTGAGTGTTGTGCTCACCAGTGTTTACGCCGGCTCCGTGGTGGGCTGGCTCCAGCCCGGTTGCCAGGCTCGCAAAGCTGGCCAGGGTCCAGGGGGCGGCACTGGTCGCATCGGCGTACCTGAGACCACGGGCTGCCAGCGCGTCGACGCCAGGTGTGGTCGGACGTGGGTATCCGTAGACACCCAGGTGGTCGGCACGGAGGGTGTCAACGACGACGAGGAGCACGTCGGGTTTGTCTGCCGCGATGGCTGGTGTTGGTGGGGCCGGAGTCAGGGCGATGCGCCCGGCGATTGCAAGCAGGCCGGGTAGCCCGGCGGCCAGAAGTGCGAGGGGGGCTTTTCTCAGGGCCGGGGCGAGAATTGCCGCCACGACGCCGGCCAAGGCGCTCACCGCCAAGGCCAGTCCGTCTGCGACCAGCGTGGCGTGGTCAGTGGGAGACCCGATGGCGTTGAGACTGATGGCTCGAAAGGTCGAGAGGAACACGATTGCCGCGGCAGCCAGCGCCCATCTGGCCCGCGGCTTGGTGACGCGCACGAGGATGGTCCTGCATGCGACGAGGGCGACGACTCCGGCGCCACCGAAGCCGAAGAGGGCGGAGAGAGGCGCGCCACGGTCTGCCAGCGCCTTGGTCGCGATGGCTCCTGCGATCACGGTCCCGAGACCGGCGGTGGTGGCCAACACGCGTCCACCGGTACATCGGCATCCTGCGCCAGCCAGCCCCAGGAGCGCCGGAAAGACGAGGTAGAGCACCAATAGTCGCCCGATATCTTGTGGGGACAGCGCTGTTCGACCGATGGCCAGGTTGGTCAGTTCTTCGATTCCAAGCATGGCCAAGCCGACAGCGGCACCGGTCAACAGCGCAGTGAGCCAAGCCCGACCGATCCTGAAAAAAGCCGAGGGTCCAGACCCCATATCAGCCGACATCCCGCTCGGGGTAGGTCTGGTTGGTGTCGGTGCTGGTGTCGGTGCTGGTGTCGCTGTCGGTGTCGGTGTCGGTGTCGTAGTAGACGGTGTTGTAGTCATAATAATAGTAGTAGCCGTAGCCGCTGCGCCGCACGTCCAGCTTGTTGACGATCGCGCCCAGGATGTTCGCGTTCATTTCGGACAGGCGGCTTCTGGACTGCACAACTTGGTCGCGGTCGGTCTTGTTCGACTCGACGACCATCAGGACCCCGTGAACCAGCCTGGACAGGATGATCGGGTCCGCCACCGCGCCGATGGGCGGGCTGTCGATCATGATGAAGTCGTAGCCGGTGAGGGTGTCCAGCAGGCGCTCCATCGCGTCGCTGCCCAACAGCTCGGCGGGGTTGGGAGGGCGTGGGCCGCTGGTCAGGAGATCAAGGCCCGGCACGTGGGTGCGTTGGACGCACTCGGCCAAGGTCTTCTCTCCTGTCAGGATGTCAGAGAGGCCCGTGACGTTGCCGACCTTGAACAGCTTGTGCTGGCTTGGACGGCGCAGGTCGGCGTCGATGAGGAGGATGCGGCTGCCCGTCATGGCGATGATCGTCCCCAGGTTGCTGGAGACGAAGCTCTTGCCTTCGCGCGCCGCGGCGCTGGTGATGAGCAGTCGGCGTTGTGGCCGGTCGGGCAATCGGAACAGGATGTTCGTGCGCACGCCGCGCAGCGACTCGGCGATGGCGCTGCGGGGACGAGCGTTGACGTAGAGGTTGCGGTCGAGCTCGGGGAACTGGGCAGTCTCTTGGGGGTCGAGCAGGGGAATCGCGCCAAGGAAGTTGATCCCCACCAGGGTCTCGATGTCGTCGCGGCTCTTGATGGTGCTGTCCAGGAATTCCGTAAAGAAGGCCAAGGCGACGCCGCCGATCAGACCGATCAACAGCGCGATGGGGAGGTTCGTGGAGAGCTTGGGGCGGACCTTTTCGGTCACAGGTACGGCCTTGTCGACGAACCAGATGTTGTTGGGCGTCAGCAGCTTGGAGAGGTCTACTTCGCTCAAGCGCTGGTCCAGGCTTTTGAAGAGGTCGGCGTTCTTTTCCGCCTCGGCCTTGACCTGATCGTATTCGATGAGCTTGGCTTCATAGGTCTGGACTTCGGCCGAGACGTTGTCCAGCTCTTTCTGGAGGGCCTTCTCAGCCGCGATGGTGGCGTCGAGTTGGGCCTTGTTGCCAGCCAGGATGTCCCTGACCTGACCCTGGATCTGTGCCTTGACGCCCGTGATCTGTTGTTCGACCTGCACCATATCGGGGTGGCCAGCCTTCTTGCTGGCGGACAGCCTTGTCTTCTCCAGTTGGAACTGCTGGTGCTGCTCCAGCAGGTTGGTCAGGACCGGGCTGTTCACCGACAGGTTGTTGGCCAGGGCAAGCCAGTGTCCAGACGTGGCCTGCGACGAGAGCCGTTTGTAGGTGGCCTCTTGTTCGACCCGCTTGGCACGGGTCTCGGCCCAGGCGCTCTGCAAGCGCTCGCGTGAGCTGAGCTTGGCGTCGTGTGCGGCCAGGGCGCTGGTGTACTCGTAGCTCTTGAGCTGTTCGCTGCTGGACAGGTTTCGCTGACGGTAGACCTCTTGCTGTTCAGACAGCCAGGCCAGGGCGTCCATTGTGGTCTTTCTTGCGCGCTCGACGTTGCTGTCCATGTAGGTCTGGGCCAGCACATTGGCGAAGAGCGCGGCGGTGTCGGGGTCGGGATACTCGACGATCAGGTGGACCAGGCGGGTGTCCATCTCGGGGGACACGTCGAGGTGACGCTTGAAGAAGACGACAGGATCTTCCACCGAGTCGAAGTCCGTGACGCCATGTTCTTCGCGCAGGCGGCGGATGGCCTCGCTGATGACGGTGCGGCTCTCGATGATTCGGTATTGGGTCGTGTAGTAGGCGCGTCGCTCGCCGCCGCCCTGGTAGGCCACGGCGTCGTTGACCTGGTCCATGTCCAGCACGGTGGGTTGATCCGGACTGATCTGGATCGTGGCGGTAGACGCGAAATAGGGCGTTGAGAGCGCGGTCCCGATGGCGGTTGTTACCACCATCACGGTGGCGAAGATGACGACCGTGAGCTGGCGCTTGCGAAGGGTTCGCCAGTAGTGCAGCAGGTTGAAGTCACCGCGATCACTGGAGTCCGTACCAAACATAGGGGCGTGGCATCTCAGGTCGAGGGAGCTCGTCCGCAGGTGGGGCGAGTGGATGGGTGAGGAGACGGGCAGCGAGTCGGTCTGGCAGTCACGGCGCAGACGAATGCGGAAGTCCTGGCCGCGGCGTGGTAACAAGAGCGCCCGCGCTCCTGCCGGCGCCCACGTAGCGTGGGTTGTACCCTTGACGGCGGCTGGCGGCAACGCGCATAGATAGCGGACTCCTCTCCTCGAGGTGCAAGTGGCCTCCTTGGCCCTTTCAGATCACGGTGAATCCTCGGGTCGCCCCACTGCGTCGGGCGATGGTGGGCGGCGGGACCGTCGTCGTCGTCGTCGGGTGTTGGCTTGGGCGCTGAGCCTGCTGCTTCCAGCGGCGGTTCTCCCCTTTGCGACGGTTCACATCGTGCCCCGCCTGGTGCTGGCAGGCGTGGCAGCTTCGTTCGGTGCCGCGGCGATGATTCTGGGCGGTGGTCGTCGTGGGGAACACCCAGGCGCCCGCATCGCCGTGGCCCTGGGGCTGGCCGCGGGGGTGGTGGCGGGCTTGAGCTTTCTGCCTTTGCCGGCATCGGTGCGCGCGGGGCTCCAGCCAGGCCTGGCGGGCCCGGTCTCGGATGCCTTGGCGCTGACTTCACACGCTGGCGCCGCGCGCCCCCTCGCGCTGGATCCTGCCCACGGACTCGTGGAGTGGGCCATCTACCTGGCCATGGTCTTGGTCGTGGGGGGCACCGCGGCGGTCGTTCGCAACCGCTCCCGCGCACGTCGCCTGGCGACGGTCGTCGTGCTCACGGGCGTC
The DNA here is from genome assembly GCA_013152105.1 of Oligoflexia bacterium. Taxonomy (GTDB): domain Bacteria; phylum Myxococcota_A; class UBA796; order UBA796; family UBA2385; genus UBA2385. The sequence goes on from JAADHA010000220.1 coordinate 4,765, forward strand.
TCTTGCGTTGCCCTGGGGCTGGTGCAGCGCTGGACCGACGCCAGCTCGATCCTGTGGTGGTCGGGTTTCCCCAAGCATGATGACCGAGCCTTCTTCGCCACCTTCATCGATCCGAACCACGCGGGGGTGCTGATGGCGGCGGGCGCACCCCTGGCCGTGGCGCTGATGCGGGACCGGGTCGCGAACGCGCGGCTGCTGGGGGCGCTGGGGGTCCTGCTGCTGTTGCTTGGGACCTTGCTCAGCGGAAGCCGCGGCGCCGCGGTTCTCCTGGCGCTGGGCGTGGTGGTGGCGCTCAGCCTGTCGGGCGGGCGCCGGCTACGGCTGGCCCTTGCGGTCATCGTCGGCCTGGCCCTGGCCGCGGTCGCTTTCATCGGGCCGCAAGGCATTCTCACCTGGCTGACCGGGGCCCTCGATCCGACCCAGCAAGCCTCGGTGGCGGCCGGCTATGGCGATGTCTGGGGTGGACGAGCTGAACTCTATCGCAATGTCTGGGACATGGTCGGCGTGGCCCCCTGGTTGGGGGTCGGGCCTGGCGGTTTCGATGACGCCTGGCGGGTGATGCGTACCGGGGCGGGCTT
>JAADHA010000225.1:0-2124 GCA_013152105.1 Oligoflexia bacterium
AATTGTCGTGGGATGAAGCTTCATTTTTGGGGTTGGCGGCAGGGCCGTCGCGACGAATCAACATCCGGTGACCACACTTGCGGCAGGTGGCCTTGTTGACCTCCTTGACCAGCTTGCGGTCTGGGATCTTGTAGGTCGCTCCACAATTATCGCAGACGACTCGCATCGTTCCTCGTCTGGGCCTGCGCGGTTTTCACAGGTCGCTAGTGGAGGTGGCGGGGCCGGGTGCCAGGGGCCCTGAAAGAGTGGTTGTTTACTGCCTGAAGGGCAGGCTGTCAATATTGGACCGCGTCGGGCGTTTCGGGTTCGCCTGAGCTGCAGTCGCTCGCGGAGGCGAGCAGGGCGTGTATCCGCAAGCCCTCGGCGGTGGCGATGGGTGGTCCCAGGCAATCATCCAGCCTTCTCGCCGCTTGTGGACCCATTTGCAGATAGGTCGTCCGCAGCGCGACCAGGCGGAAGCCGGACCTGCGCAGCGCGCCACGGTCCGTCCCGGACAGGCGTCCGGTCCGCAACAGCTTCTGGACGATTCGCTGACCGGCCCGGGCGGCCCCCGCGGGTGGCAGGCCCATCATGCTGGCGCTGCTGCTGCGTTTGTGCAGGGTCTGGGCCAGCGGCCCGGCGTCCCGCCAGCGACCGGTGGGAGGCGTTCCAGAGGTCGTCAAGGGAAGCTCGAGGATCGCGCCGGCTTCCGCGTCGAGGGGCTGCGACCAGATGGCCCGGTGGGGCAGCGGTGTGTGAGGGAGGGGCCAGGGCAGGGGCGCGAGGAGGAGCGTGTCCAAGAGGATTCCGACGCAGAGCAGCGTGGCGGCTCGTGGACGGCCAAGCACGGCCCGAGCCGCCAGGGGAGCCAGCAGCAGACTGGCGACCGGCGCCGCCCGGTACCAGCGGGTCAGGCGAGCGGCGGCCGGAAGGACCAGGACCAACAGGCCGGCCGGCCCCAGCAGGGGACGCCCACCCAGCCGCAGCGCGTGTCCACCCAGGACGAGGTGCGGGCCGAGCGCCAGGGCGCTGAGTGCGACAGCGCCAGCCAACCACGGCCACAGATTCCGCTGTCGGATTACGGCGAAGATCGCGGCCGCCAGCACGACGATCCCAAGGTAGCCGGTGTGGCTGATCTCGGGAACGCCGCCAGTGAGCGGGGCAGGCAGCCACGCGTCCAGCAGGTCCAGCCCCGACATCAGGCCGCCGCGAAAGCGATCAGGGCCCTCGTCCAAGACCGGCATGGCGGCACGGGCCAGGCCGCCGGGCTGGGTGGCGGTGCGGCCGCTGATGGCCAGGATCACGGGCATGGCCAGGCAGAGACCCAGGCCGCCGATCGCGAGGAGGCCCAGCAAACGCTTGCGTTCTCTCAGGCTGGCCAGGCCGACCACGCCGTCGACGAGGGCAGCGAGTAGCAGGGCGTAGGGACCGGCCCAGGCGCAAGCCCCCAGGCAGAGTCCGGCCGCGATCCCGGCGGCGGGGCGAGCTGTGCGTCGAAAGCGCAAGAGCAAGGCGAGCTGGAGCCCCACCCAGCCCAGCGCCAGCTCTTCGGTCAGGCCGGCTCCGGGCGCGCTGACCAGGGCGGGTGCGCACATCGCGGCGAGGGCCCCGACCCGGGGTGAGGCTTGTACCTCGACCGCCAGCAGGGCCCCAGCCAGGCCGGCGATCACCAGACTGGACCACGCGACCAGGTTGAAGCCCAGGGCAGGGCCTGCGATGGCGTCTCCAAGGGCGAAGGCCGGGATGTTGATCGGGTCGACCAGGACCAGCGTGATTCCGTCCGGCCAGGCCAGCAGGTCCGTGTGCAGGACCAGCGGCTGGTGGAGTTGGGCGGCGGCCCACAGCCCCCAGATGTGGCTGGCGGCCTCAAAGCCAGGCGCGGCGAGGACGTCCACCGACCCGACCAGCGGAAGGGGCCACAACAGCAGCAGAGGGAGCAGGAGCAGGATCGCGGCGAGGGCGAGCTGTGGGCGCCAGCGCTTCACGGTGCGTTGTCGGGTGGCGGCGTGGGTGTGGGCGGTGCCGCTGGCTGGGTCGCGCGGGCGAGGGCGGCGGCCAGGATCTGCGGGTCGTCTCCGGTCGCGATGGCAGAGGAGAGGGCGGCGTCGATCGCTCCCCACCAGGCGCCAGGGATGTGGATCCAGG
>JAADHA010000225.1:2154-8368 GCA_013152105.1 Oligoflexia bacterium
CGGGTCTGCGACGACAAAGGGTAGACCCGTGGCCGAGGCCGGGATCCCCCACGCTCGCAGTGCGTAGATGCCGACCGCGTGGCGCCGTGCCGCGGCGCGAACCATGGCGCCCGCCGGGCGATTGGCCGCGGCCTGACCGCTACCGATAGCCTCGGCCAGGGCCAGCTCGTCTTTGGGGATGGTGAGGACACAGGTGGAAAACCCGACGGCGTGCAGGGCCGCAAGCTGCGTGTCGCTGTTTGTCATGTCGCTGTCAGTCGTGTCGCTGTCAGTCGGTGCCAGGCCCGCGACCAGCACGACTGGACCCTGGCCAGTGCAGTGCAATTCATAGGGCGCGTCCAGGTCGGGCTTGGGTGTCCACCGGGGCGTCGTGCCGGGAGCCGTGTGGGGTCGGAGCGGGAGGTCTCGGATCGCAGGAGCCTTGGGGTCGGCGGCGGCCCCGGGGGTTCGGAGATCGACGTGGGGCACGTCGTCCCTCCACGTCGCCCGACGCAGGGGGAGGTGCGCCCGGAAGAAGTCGAGCGCGTCTCGCTGCATGGCGGGGTCATAGCCATGCTGCCCAGGCTCGACCTTGAACTGGGTAGTCTTGGAGAGGCCGGCGGGCCGTGGCTGTGGCAGCTCGCTCAGCCACAGAGCGGGGACGCTGAGCGCGCCGAGGACCTTGGGATCTGGACCGGGCGAGCCGGGGATCTGGTCACAGGGACAGCCTTGTGCCCGACGCTCTCGCGGAATCGAGGGCACGCTCGCCATGACCACGGCGGAGACGCGGGGGTCGCTGAGCCCCAGGTAGAAGGCCTGGACGGCCCCCCCCGACGAGCCCGTCACGCCGATCTCGGTAGCTCCCCTGGCCATCAGCAGGTCGACGCCTCGGCGAAGGCCGGCCACCTGCAGGGCCTCGGCGCTGGTGCCAGCCGACGCCAGGATGGGCGCCGCCATCGCCGTGGATCTGGCGGCTGGGCACGTCCCACTCCTCGACCCCCGGTGTGTCGACCACGACGACCCGCGCGCCTCGCCGGGCCAGGCGCCACGCGATGTCCTGGGCCGTCGGGTCCCCCTTGCCTTCGCCGAAGTGGCCATGCGCCACGACCACCCCCGCGTCGGTGGCTCGCCTTGGCTCCAGCTCCAGCATCGCGAGCTCGAAGGCAGGGCTGGCCTGGTCGAGGGGGAGAGCGATGGCGCGGACGCTGATGTCTTCGTGCTGCTCGACCGGTCCCGTCCAGTCCGCGGTGGTGGTCGTGGCCAGCGCGAAGGGCGGATCCAAGGCGGTCAGCAGTCGGGATCGCACCGCGGTGGCCGGGCCCTGTGGTCCGCTGCAGCTCATCGCCAGGGCCGCAATGACCGTTCGGTACACGCCGCCGCCCCGGCCCGGTGTGGGTGGCGGGTGGACCGGCGTGCAGGTCGATGGGCGCGGTGTCTCTCGCATGGTCCCAGCCTACCTGCCGCGCCTGCTTCGGTGCCCGATCGCGGTGTCCGGACCCGGTGCTCAGCGGGTGCGCACGTTGCGGGAGACGGCTGGTGGATGCACTCTGCCGATGAATCACGACACACCTCCCCTGCTTCCTGTTCTGACCTTCTCCCCTCTCGCAGAGCACCGCAGGGTGCTCGTCCTCGGTGGCCATGGAACCCTTGGAGCTGCTGCTGACCCTCCCCATGGTGGCGGGGGTGCCACCCGCGGATCTGAAGCGCTTGCTCGAAGTGGCCGAGCCCGTGTCGGTCGCCAAGGAGACGCTATTGCTGGATGTCGGCGACGCTGGCAACGACGTCATCATCGTGCTCACGGGTGGTTTTTCCGTGGAATTGGGCCAGGGAAGCACGATGCTGCCCCTCGCCTTTGTCGGCCCTGGTGAGGTGCTGGGCGAAGCGTCGCTCTTCCGCCAGCGCAGCCCCCGTTCGGCTCGCGCGCGGGCGGTCGACGATTCCCTGGTGCTGCGCATGGACGCGGGCACCCTCGACGTGCTCGTGCGCGAGGGCAATGGCGTCCCGCGCGCGCTGGAAGAGGCCGTGATGCGCACCCTCGCTCGTCGCATCCACGACTCTGTCCACGCCATCGACGGGGTGCTGTCCTCAGCCCTCGATGCCGCTCAGCCCAAGAGCGCCTTTCAGCGCCTACGGGAGCTGTTCACCCGATGAACTCCATGGCCATCATCCGCGGCTTGGCCCGCTCTCCCCACTTCGCTGGGATCCCGACCGAAGTCCTGCATGGGATCTCGATGCACGCCAGCTTGCAGAAGATGTCGCCGGGTGAACCGATCGGCACCCGCTTGCAACCGTCCGATGCGGTCTGGCTGATCGCCGACGGTCGGGTCGAGGTGCGGCGTCTTCAAGGCTACGAGGGCCGTCGCCTGGAGGTGGCGTTGAGCATCCTCAAGCCCGGCATGATGTTCGGGCACGTGAGCCTGTTGTCCGAGCAGCCCCGGACTGCGACCTTTGTGGCCGCCTCGCCCGGCGCCTTGCTGCGCTTCGACCGCAAGAGCTTCTCCAGCTTGCTGGCCGACCGCCAACAGGCTGGCGCGGCCTTCCGTCGCGCGGTGATTCTGGCCCTGGGAAACCAGCTCCATGCGGTCAACCAGCTCTTGGACCTGTTCATCCAGGACTCTGGGGACGAGATCGAGAGTCGGCGCGAGCTGCTCCGGGCGGCACTCGATGGGGCGGTACAGACTTGAGCCCGGGCTGCGGAGCGCCGCCTTTGGCATTAAGGGGGCGTCTCAGCAAGAGGTCGACATGCTCCGCCCTGGCGATGCCGCCCCGTCCTTTGTGGCCCGCCCCGTCTTCGGGCTCCCGATCCCCGTGCCTCCTCCGGCCTCTGCTCGACCGATGGTGCTGTGCTTCGTGCGCAACCTGGCCAGCCCCTTCACCCGCGCGGCGATGGCCGATATCCAGAACCGCTACGCGGACTTCGATCGCGACGGCTTCCCATTGCTGGTGATCACGCGCACGGACATCACGATGGCGCGAGACTTTGTGCCGCGTCACCATGTGCTGGCACCTGTGGTGGTGGACCAGGACGGCGCGCTACACCGGGCCTACCAGCTTGGCACCAAGAACGCCCTGGTCGGAACGTTCAAGACGCTGTTGTCGCGCGCTGGCCTCTCCAGCGCTCGCGAAGCGATCCGCTACGGTCACGGTCGACCGCACCGGCAGCTCTCCCAGCTTGGGGCGTCCTTCGTGCTTGGATCGGACGGCAGGATCCGCCTGGCCCGATATGACTCGTCGGTGACCGATCGGCCGGATCTCGATGGCTTGCTGGCCTGCGCTCGGGCGTGTTGACGACGGGCCAGCCTGTGCGCTCGTCGTTTGCCCTGGCGCTGCTGGGCACCCTGGTCGCCTGCCGCCAGACCTTGCCGACGGTGGGCTTGCCCGACACCCTGGCCGCGGTCCTGACGACCTCGGATGGGCATCTGGTCAGCGTCCTGGTGGAGCTGCCGCGCCCGGGTGTGGAACCGGTGGTGCGCCTGGCGCCGGGTGGCATCGCGGTAGATCAGGGCTGGACGCTGGCCGTCCTGGCGACCCCGAACCGGGCTGGAGACACCGAAACGGTCGTGATGGACCTGGGGGACGGCCGCCAGAATGACCTGCTTCTGTCTGGCCCGACCAGATTCGAGTCGATCGATCGAGGTGGGGTGATCGTTCGCGATGACGCCGCGGTCTGGCGGATTGGCCCGGCGCCGGGGGATGGCGCCGTTCCCTACCCGATGGTGCCGCGTCCCGGAGGCTCTGCCACGCATATCGGGCCGGCGGGCGGCTTCGGCGTGCGGGTCGAGGACGGGCGCCTGGAGCTGCTGCTACCTCGCGAAGATGGGGACTGGACCCCCGTCATCCACGATGTCAAGACCCTGATCGGATCGTGGTGGTTCGTGGCGGACCGACTGCCGCCGTGGCAGCGCCGGGTGGTCGACGATCGCTTCAAGCAGGTCGGACTGGTGCGGCCTGTCCAGGGCGAGGTCACGATCGACGGGCGACTGGACGAGTGGCGGGGTCAGAAGTCGCTCGCCGTGGACAAGCCCTCGCAGATCCTGGTCGGGCAAGCGGGATGGCGGGGGGTCCGCGATGGGGGGATGGGGGTCGCGGCACGTCGGCGCAGCGACGGGGTGCTGGTCCTGGGAGTTCGGGTCCGGGACGACGCCTGGATGCCTGGTTGCGACACCTTGACGGTGCGGCTGCCTGATCGGGAGATCAACATTGACCTGGCCGGCGACACCATTCAGCTTGGCTCTGACTGGCGGGCTGTGATTGGGAGGGACGGCGCATCAGAGCGCACGGTCGAGGTTGGGCTGGACGGCGTCTCCCAGAGCCACGGGGTCGTCGCCGGGCTCATGATCGAACTCCTCGATTCCGATCCGGGCGAACCGGTGACGCTGTTGGCGACGGCCCCATGGCCCGCTGCCGTGGCCCTGGGTGCGATCGCGCTGACGCCGGCTGGCCCCGAGCGACACGCGCCGCAGTAGGCAAGGGCCAGCTTGGCGGGCGGCCCGGCGGGCAGGGATCAGTGGGTCGCTGGGGCGAGGAGCAGGACCGCGACGACGGTGATGCAGTACAGCGCACCGGTCAGCAGGATGGGGACGTCTCGCAGCAGGGTCTCATCCGGGGCGGCGCCTTCGCGCTTGACATTGACCAGCCAGATGTAGCGGAAGATCCCGTAGAGCACGTGGGGCAAGGTGATCAACATCCAGGGGGTGGGCGATCCGAGCACGGTGTAGATGGCGTAGCTGATGATCGTCCCCGAGGTCGCGATGGCCTGGAACTCGACCAACATCTCGTTGGTGTAGTCCTCCAGGTTCTTTCGAGTCTGGCCGACCGCGCTCGGTGACAGCTCGGACAGCTCGGCCAGCTCGCCGCGCCGCTTGTTGAAGCCCAGAAACAGCGCCAGGAAGGCGGTGCACGCCAGCAGCCAGGGGCTCATCGGGACGTCGATGGCGACCGCTCCGGCGGCGACGCGCCACAGGTAGCAGGCGGCCAGCATCATCACGTCGAGGATGACGATGTGCTTGAAGAAGAGCGAGTAGCTGACGGTGGTGAGAAAGTAGAGCAGGACCACCGCCAGGAAGCCCGGCGAGAGCATCCAGGCCAGCCCCAGTCCCAGGGCGAAGATCAGCACCATCTCGGCGTAGGCGACAGGAACGGGCAGGGCACCCGATGCGATGGGGCGGTGCCGCTTTCGAGGGTGCTTGCGGTCCGCTTCGCGGTCGCGGGCGTCGTTGAGGATGTAGCCCGAGGAGCTGATCAGGCTGAAGCTGGCGATCCCCAAGAGGGCATGTGCCCAGGCTGTGGGGACCAGGAAGCCCATGGAGAACAGCAGCGCGCCAAGCAGCAAGACGTTCTTGGCCCACTGCTTGGGGCGCAGGGCCTTGATGCCCGCGACGAGAACCTTGCCGGGCCTGCGCGGTGCGACAGGGAGTGGGGTCGATGGCTCGGCCAAGCGCTCCTCCGGGGTGTCGGGTCGCGCCTGGAGGCGGAACCCGCAGCGCGGTCGCCTAACCCGAGGGGGCGGCCTTGCCGCGCGGCCTCAGTGTTGTTGTGCCTGGAGGGACTCGGTCTGGATGCTGAGGACGCGCACATCGTTGGCTTGGAGCTTCATGCGCGTGGAGATGGGGTTGAAGCCCTCGAGCTGGATGTCGATGCTGTGCGTGACGCCGGCGGACAGCGGCACTTCGACGGGTGATGGCCCTGGGGCGGTGCGGCCATCGACCCGCAGCGTCGCGCCATCGGGGAGCTGGACCCGCAGTTGAGGCGGGTGCTGGGGTACGGCCAGCGGTTGGTCCGCCGGGTCCTGACCCAGACGCCACTGGGTCAGCAGCACCCCCGCGACCAGGCCGATGATCGAGCACAGCGCGATCAGGCTGACGTAGGCGACATGGAGAGGCCAGCGCTTGGGTCGGTTCCGTGCGGAGATCCGGACGGTCTCTGCGTCGTGCGTGGGCCGCCAGTGGTTGGAGCCCGGACGTGGGATGCGCCGGGTGCTGTCCTGGTCGACCGGTTCACCCTGTTGCTGCTCCAGGGCCGTGGGGGATGGCCGGATCACGGTCTCGAGGTCGCCCCACTCGCCGGGATCGGGCTGAGACTGGGGCGAGGGGCGGATCAGCGTGGCCTCTTCGCCGAAGCCCGCCAGCGGTGCCGCGCCGGGGATCAGCGGAATGTCCATCGCACCGGCGACCCCTCGGCGATTGGGTCTCTTGGTTGTGCCATCGGCGATGCCGAAGGGATCATCAGGGGCTGG
>JAADHA010000041.1 GCA_013152105.1 Oligoflexia bacterium
GGTGACCGAACCGAGCTGGACCGCCCGAGCGCTGGCCGCCATCGGTGGCTGCCAAGCCTGGTGGGCCACCGGCGATGGGCTGAGCGTCCTGGTCGAGCCAACCGAGGTGGACTGTGTGCAGCGCGCCCTGCATGACGCGGTCATCGCGGAACAGCGCTGACTTTCCCCCGATCATTGCCCTTTCTGACTTGCGAGTGGGCGTCCAGGAACCTATCCTTGCGCTCCACCGTGCGGCGGCGCATGCGGCTGGGCCGGGGTCCCCCATGATCAAGCACTTCTTGAATCCACCGAACTGGTTCACCTCGGCCAGCATGTTCTGCGGGCTGTACAGCATCCTGCTGGCGACCGGCGTGGACACGGGCGAACCGAATTTCTACCGTGCCGCCTGGATGTTGGTCTTCGCCGGCGTCTTCGACATGCTGGATGGTCGGGTCGCTCGCCTGACCGGGACTGGCAGCGACTTCGGTGTCCAACTCGACAGCCTGGCGGACATCGTCAGCTTCGGCGTCGCGCCGGCCATCCTGGTGTACGCCTGGGGGCTGTCCGACCTGGGTATCGTGGGCCTGGGGACCGCCTTCTTCTTCTTCTTGTGCGGCGCCTTCCGCCTGGCCCGCTTCAATATGAGCGCGGACGGCACCAAGCACAGCCACTCGGATGGCCTGACGATCACCATGGCCGGCGGCACCGTCGCCAGCTTGGTCATGGCCCACGCCGCCAACGACATGGGCGGTGTGGAACACGTCCGCAGCGTGGTGGTGATCACGATCGGTCTGGGCCTGCTGATGGTCAGCCGCCTGCGCTTCTTCAGTTGGTCGGCCCTGCGATTGCGCCCGGCCCACATGATCGGCGTGGCCCTGGGCATCGCCCTGGTGCTGGTGGTGTCCATGCACTTCCGCTGGGCCAGCGCCTTCCTGGCGATCGCCACCATCTACCTGGGGGTCGGCCTGACAGAGAATCTGGTCTCGCTGTTCCGGCGAGGCGGGCAGGTCGACATTGACGATGGGCTCGACGATGGGCTCGGCGATGGGCTCGACGATGGGCAGCAGGACGCCGACACCGAGCTCGCGCCGATACCCGTGAACTCCCGTCGATAGCCTGGTGTCACGCAGTGCTGTGGTCTGGGCCCTCGTCGACAGCTTCGCGGCTCAGGCCAGGGCGGGCCTGGGCGCTCCGCCCTTCCTGCACCAGCACATCGGTACCGAGCACGACCGGCATCTGGTCATCGGCGTCTGCACCCACGGTGACGAAGTCGGGCCTCTGCCCGCGGCCGTGGCGCTCGTCAGGGACCTGCGCTCTGGGGCGCTGCGTTTTGGTGGTCGGCTGACGGTGGTCCTGGGCAACCCCGAGGCGACGCGGGCAGGGGCGCGGGCGCTGGACAGTGATCTCAACCGGGTCTTCGTGGACAATCCTCCCGACGATCGAGAAGGCCGTCGCGCGCGAGCCCTGAAGCCGGTGCTGGAGACCGCGGACCTCTTCGTGGACTTGCACCAGACGGGCCAGCCCACCACCGAAGCCTTCTACACCTTGCCCTACCGCGAGCAGGACGCTTGCTGGGCGCGGGCCTTGGCTGGGGCGCGCCTCTGGCTGACCCGGCCCTGGGGCCAGGCATTCAGCCCGGGCACCTGCTGCGCGGATGAATTCGTGCGGGCCTTGGGGCGCCCCGGCCTCACCCTGGAGCTGTCGCAGAAGGGGCTCAGCCCAGCGACAGAGCGGACCGCCACGGCGATCATGCGACGCCTGTTGGCGCTGGTGGATGACGACGCCCTGGGTCGGCGATCGATTGCCGCTGCTGCGCAGACTCGACCCGAGCTGAGCTTCCTGGTGACGGCCCATCGTGAGCCCTTTGGCGACCCCCTGCGGCGACTGCGGCCGGGCCTGTCCAACCTCCAGCCCGTCCTCGCCGACCAGCGGCTGTCGCCGGCCGACGCGCCCGTCGTGACCAGCCCCGTCACCGGTCGCCTGGTCTTTCCGACCTACCCGCCGCGGGACGAGCACGGTCGGGTAACAGGCCCCTTGCCCGGAGAGCTGTTCCGGGTGGTCGCAGAGCTGGCTGGACACCCGCGAGATGTCTGGGGCTGAGACCCGCCCCTTTGGCTCAGTGTGTGCTGTCGTCGTCTGCCTGGGCCAGCTCTCTGAGCAACTGGTTCTGCCAGGCCTCGTACATCGGCGGGAGTTCTGGGTCCTCGGGAGCCTGCCGATAGGCCGCCTTGATGGCGATCAGCGCCTCGATCCACCGACCGCGGCGGGCGTAGGCACGGGCCAAGCGTTTGAGTCCCTCGGAACCATGAACGGCAAACAGCGGTGGCTTGCGGTCCTCCTTGGGCCCCAACAGCGCTTGGAAGTTGGCATCGGCCGTGTCCTCGTGCAGGTGCAGCGGGGCGCTGTACTCGATGCGCATATTGTCGTCGGTGTTGACGGGGACATCTCCGACGAAGGCCAGCACGCCCTGGCGGTCCTTTTGGTAGCGGGTGAGCAGGTCGGTGGCGTCGAAGATCCCGATGGTCTGCAGTTCGCGGTTGATGGCCGGCGAGATCTGGAAGAGACGTGCCAGATCCGCTTCATCCACCGAGAGCGGGGACTCGCTGCCGATCAAGACCAGGTCTGCATCATCGATGGTGCTGAACAGCCGAATGTAGGGGTAGACCTGGGCGAAGGTGCCCACCAGGGACCGCAGATCGTCCTCGTCCATGCCGTACATCTGGACCCACTGCGACCAGACGCCGCCCGGCTTGAGCTTGCGCTTGCCCTGCTCCAGGAATTCCTGGGTGAACAGGTTGCTGACCCCCGAGAGCCACGGGTTGCTGGGCTCTGACACGACGACATCGTAGGTGCCATCGGCCGCCAGATTGATGTGATTGCGACCGTCGTTGGCATAGAGGTGGGTGCGCGGATCTTCGAGGGGGTGGTGGTTGAGGGCATCGAAGAAGTGGCTGGCCTTGACCACGGCCGGCTCCAACTCGACGATGTCGATGCGGCGCAGGCCGGGATGGAGGGTGACCGCGCCGGCCGTGATGCCGCTGGCCAGACCGATGACCACGACATCACGGGCGTCTGGACGGAACGCGAAGGGGAGCTGGGCGCACAGCACCTGGGTGGGCATATCGATGCCGCTGCTGGCGTCGATCTTGCCGTTATTGGCCAGCCACATATTGCCTTTCTTGCGGCTGCGAGCGACGGTCACGACACTGGACAGGCCCTCGTCATAGAACAGCAGATCGTAGGGAAGAACCGCGAAGTTGAGTACGCCCTGGCGGCTGCGGTCAGTCAGATCGCTGGCGTACTTGTACATGCCGGCGGTCATCAGCAGTTTGTTCCAAGGCGGTGGCTTCCAGGCGACCAGACCGACCGCCCAGGCGCCAGCCAGGATCCAGCCAATGGCCAGCTTGCGGTGGCGCAGTCTCTGCTCGACCGTGACCAGGACCAGCACGGCGGCGGCGAGGTTGAGGCTGATGGCCACCAGGACGGTCGTGGTCACGCTGAGCATGGGGAGCATGATGAGGCTCCCGACCCCAGCGCCGACGATCCCACCGACGGTGTTCCAGCCGTACAGTGCGCCGACGGGTCCGCCCAGACCATGGCGCCCGTCGGTGGCTGCGGCGCGCACCAGGAAGGGGAAGGCGGCACCCATCAGCAGCGCGGGGGGCAGCATGATGGCCAGGGCCATGAGGAGCTGGCCCGGCCACAGCCAGCCGAGGTTGGGCTCGACCTGGGCGTAGACCCAGGTGAAGGCGAAGGGCAGCTCGCCATAAAGGTACATGGCCGCCCAGGCGAGCACGGCGACGCCGGCCTCGATCACGGCCAGGCTTCGCAGAACCCCGGACACGCCGAAGCGCGCGTGGACCCGGTCTGCGATGCCTCCTCCCCACCAGCCACCCCCAGCGATGCCGATGAGAAAGGCCAGCAGCATGATGGTGAAGGAGTAGGCGCTGCCTCCTAGATTGAGCCCCAGGACGCGGAACCAGGCGACCTCATAAATAAGCCCGGCCAGGCCGGCCAGGCTGGCGACGGCAGCGAGAACCACGAAGCCGCGCCCGGCGGTGGTGCGTCGGGTCGGGGCGGGGGCCAGCTCTCCGGCCCGCTTGGCGACGCTCAGGGCCAGCATGCACAGCATGGCGTTGCCGCTGGCGGCGATCCAGGTGGTCGTCGACAGGCCGAGCTGCGGAAGTAGCACGAAGCCAGCCAGGGCCGTGCCGACGACTGCGCCCAGGGTGTTCGCGCCGTAGAGTCGACCGACCCGTCGCCCCGCGTCGGTGCTGGCGGGGGCGCTGCTGTCGCTGTCGTGGGCCTCGGCCGAGGTCGCGAAGCGCGCCAACAGGCAGGGTCGCGCCCATGCAGGTGGTCGGTGGCAGCAGCAGCGCGCCCAGCAGCAGGAACTGGAAGCCCGCGAAAACAAGAGGATCGGGCTGGTTGGCGCGCCAGAAGTCCAGGTAGATGGGCTCGACCAGGCGCAGCAGCCAGGGAAAGGCCAGGGCGTAGGCGCCGACCCCCGCTTCTAGCAGGGCGTAGCTGAGGATCGGACGCCGCGCGCCGTCGGCGACCCGTCCGCCCCAGAAACCGCCGATCGCCAGCCCCGTCATGAAGGCCGCCAGGACCGTGGCCACGGCGACCTGGCTGGTACCGACGATCAGATGGAGTTGCCGCACCCACACCGTCTGGTAGACCAGGCTGGTCGCACCGGACAGGACGAAGAGCGGCGTCAGGGCCCTCAGGGCGCGCTGGCGGTACAGATCGAGGACGGGGTCGGACACAACGCTCTGCTGTTGATGGACGGGGGCGGTTGCCTGCGGCCCAAGCTGATAGCCTGGAGTCCGCGCCGTGTCGTTGCGCGCATCCTGCTCCGCTCCTTCCGCTCTCTGCCCTGGTCCCATCATGGCCGCCCCCCCCTCGCTCTTTCCTCATCAGAAGCTGGACTGGCTGGTCAACCGCCTGGAAGACGGCGTGCATGACAAGCCCGATGACCCCGGCGCACGCCTGGACCTGGCCCGCGCACTGATCTCCCGCGGGATCTTCCACGGTGGAGGAGAACAGCAGTGCAACCGCGCCTTTGGCACCCTGCGCAAGGTGCTCCAGGAAGATCCGGGTTCGGCCGAGGCCCACACGCTCTCGGGCCTGGCCTTGGTCGGCATGCAGCGGCCCGAGGGGGCCGTCAAGTACCTGGACCAGGCGCTGCGGGTGGACCCCGAGCGGGCCGATCTGCGCTTCGCCCTGGGCGGACTGGCTCGGGCCCAGGGTGACCTCGGCGCCGCCGTCCGCCAGCTCGAGACCGCCTGTCGTCTGGCTCCCGAAGCGTGGGAGACCCACCTGTGGCTGGCTCGCGCGCTGATGGATCTGGGCAAGGCCCAGGGGCAGCCGCGCCGTCTGGTCGAGCGCGCCCAGTACCATCTGGTGCGCGTCTTGGATCTGGGGCCCTCTCCCGACCAGCAGGCCGAGCTGTACCGAGACATGGGCATCACCTGCGAGCTGGGCGGAAAGTACCGCCAGGCCGAGAAGTTCTTCATCCGCCTGCGCGAGCACGACAAGTACCGGACCACGGCCACCTACCACCTGGGCTGCGTCGCCTACGAACTGGGCAAGTACAACAACGCCGTCCAGCACTATCGCCAGTACCTGCAGGCGCGCCCCGAGGACGCCGATGTCCTGGCTCGCGTCGCCATGTGCTGGTTCCAGCTTGGCGAGCACGCGCGGGCTCGCGAGGCTTGCAACCAGGCCCTGATGCGCGAGCCCATGCACCTGGACGCTCGCCACGCCTTGGGCTGCACCCTGCTGGAAGAAGGCCAGCCCAACGACGCCATGCGGGTGTTTCGCGAGACCTTGCAGGAGTACCCTGCGCACTTGCCCTCCTACATCGAGATGGTCCGTACAAGGCGGCGGGCCGGCGATCTGGGGTGGCTGTCCCAGGCCCTCAAGGCCGAGGTTGGCCAGCACGATCATCTGCCCGTGGGCGGGCGCGATGGGGCCCAGGCGGCCACACGGCAGCGGATCGCCGTGGTACTCGATGAGCTGCGAGCGGTCGGGCCGGGCACCGTGTCCCAGGTGCTCGCATCCATCGAGCGCAGCCAGGACGAGGGCCTGCGCTTTCAGCTCTGGGAGGCCGCCTGTGACATGGCCATTGGCGCCCTGGCCGACAGCGCGGGGCCACGGCTGCGGGACGCCGCGACGACCTATGGCCCGGGCCTGGGCACCGAAGCCCTGGCCGCCGCGGCCGCCTTGCCCGACCCCATCCTGATCCAGGGGCTCAACGTCCAGGAAGCCGACATCAAGCGCGCCGCGGTCGACCGTCATCCACCGGCCGATGATGTGCCGACCCACCGTCGCAATCTGGCCACCGAGCGCGACCGGGCGCGCGCCCACCAGGCCCTCATCCTGCTGGCCATCGGCACCCGCCGCAGCGCCGCCGGCAAAGCGCTGCTGCGCGACTGGGCCGAGAACGCCGACCCCGATCTGGCCACCGCCGCCTGGGCCGCTTTGGCCATGTACGGCGAACCCGAGGCCACCCGAAGACTGCGCGATCAGGCCGCCGCGCGCGGTGCCGTGCCCGTGGTTGAGCGCCTGCTGTCCGGTGTCACCCCTCCGGTTGGCGTCCAGCCGCGGCGTGTGTCCGACGGTGAACAGACCCGCTGCTCGACCTGTGGCCGCGCTCCGCACGAGGTCAGCCATATGATGGCCGGGGGCTCCGCCGTCGTATGCGACCGCTGTGTTGTGCGAATCGCCACCCACCGCCGCAGCATGACCGGCGCCGATGACGCCGTATGCGATCTCTGCCATCGCACGCATTTCGAGGCGACTGTGTATGCCTACAATGGGCAGCACGTCTGCAACCACTGTCTGGAGCTCAGCCTGGGCTTGATCGAGCGCGAGGAAGTGGACCGTTTTCTGGCTGCGTGGTGAGGACAAGGCTGAGCAAGGGCGCACTCTGTGTGGCCCGACTCCATGCGCCCGAGTGATGGCCTTGCAGTACCGCCAACCCCCCGGGATCCTGAAGGCCGCCGGCTCAGGTGTCCCCGTTCCTGAAGGTTTTGGCTGTCTCGACGGACCATCGAACCTGGAAACAGGTACTTACGCCATCGAACATGGCAACGGAGGCCGGATCGTTCAGGATCGGGCAGGGTTGACCGGCCCACCTTCAGAATTCGGGGGACCTGAGCGGCGCCCGGCGGCCCGAGCGGCCCGAGTGTCGGCGTGCAGCGGCACTTCGACGGCGAGCAGGCGAGCGTAGTCCCAGGGCGTCAGCACTGCGCCACGGTTCCAACAGCGCTTGGCTTTGGGGTAGGTCCTGAAAAACTACTTGCACGTCACAGCGACAAGTTGCTATGCTACGAGCATGCTCCCGCTTCCGGAGAACAGGAGATGAAGTTCATTCAGCCCCCCACTCCGCTTTGGTCTGCCCAGGCCAAGGCAGTGTGCTCCGTTCCTTGTCGGCGCGCAGTCCGCTCGGTGCTCGTACTCGCACCCGCTGTGGGTGGCACCGTGAGCACCGCACGCCTGTGCACCGAAGCCTTGATGGATCTGGCCGGCCCGGATGGATCGACCAAGCCCTCGTCCGTGTACGTGTGGAACGGTTCGATCTTCGATCCCGCAGTTACCTGGTAAACCCGGAGAAACCCATGCCCCGCATCGTCTTCTGTGCATTCCTCGGAATTCTGTCCCTCACTATCGCCTGCACCGGTTCCCGCGACGGCAATGACAGCGGCTGCATCGCTGGAGCCTCTCAGGGGACGCTCAGCTCGGATCGCTCGCAGTGGCCCGACGAACTGGCCACTATCGTGGATGTCTACACCGCAGCAGCGGGCACATGGTCGGTGGTGGTGGACTGTCCCCCGGAGAAGCCGGTGTCAGCCCAGTTTGACTTCCAGCCGTGCGAATCGTCGGACATGGAGCTGTTCGCAATGGACGCCTGTACCATGGATAGCTGGCAGGCACGCTGCACGAACGCGCAGGCATCGTTCTCGGGTTGGAGCGGGCGCACCTTCGACAACAGTGAAGCTTTCTCCCAAATCTGGTCGCACGACGTAGGATGGATCTACACCATCTACGTGGGAAACCCCAACACTGACTTCCGCATGATAGGCTACGCTGATGGTAGCTTGAAGGGTTTCGTCTACGGAGATGCAAACCACCCGACCAACTCATGCACGCTGACATTCCAGCGTTAGGCGGGTTTGCACTGCCGCAGGCCGCCGGGAGGTGTCCTCTTGACAGGGCAAGATTGCAGCCAATTTTGAACCCGAGCAAGTCAGCGACCATCATCTCGGTTCGATGCGGGAAAGGCAGTCCGCAGTGGCGCATCCTCCGGTGACTGCGTCTCAGCTTGGCGGACGCGCTGCTGCTGGCGCTGGTGCGGAACCAGCTTGAAGGAGCCCACCAGGAGTTCGGCCTGGCCGCTCAGGGCGGTCGCCGGAGTCCAGCGCGGGTTCGCCCAGCAAGGCACCCAGCCACAGCCTGTCGACGGCACGATGGGTCCCTGCTCGGCCTGGATGGGCTCGACTATTCTTCCGTACCAGTGGGAATCGTATAGACCCCCGGAAAGACGGGTGAACCCAGGTCGGCCTCTACCCCATCCAGGGGCACCACGGTGCCGCGTGGAACGACGAGTACATGGGTGAAGCCGGCCTGTCGGAGCGCCTTGAGGGTGCTGGGTGCGACGCGCTGGCCGCTCAGCCAGGGGTCGACCCCTCTCCGCAGCCAGCCGACTTGGCGGTCCTTGTCGGGAAGCTCCTTGCGCAGGCCCTCCAGCATCGGGCGCTGGTGGATCGGCTGCAAGGCCAGTGCGCCGCCCTGGTTACCCGTGAGATCCACGATTGCGCCGATGTGCTGGTCGTCGGTGTGATCGGCGATCCACCGCGCCTGCGTCAAACCCTCGGGCTCCACCATCGCGCTCCAGGGGGCGCCCAGCTCGACGGCGTGACGCATGGGCAGGGCGAGCAAGGCGGTCGCGAGCACGGCGGGCCAGGGCAAGCGATCGAGCAGGCGTGAGAGGCCCACGGCGAGCAGGGGGACCAGCACCAGGGCGGCGCGAATGGGGTGGTGCATCCGAGCGAGCGGTGGAAACAGCTCGCCCGCCCAGGCCATGGGCGAGGTGAAGAGCGCGCCGCCCCCATCCCATGTGGGGTTCGGACCGAGGGCGATGAGCACGAGCAGCGCGATCACCGCACCCAGTCGGAGGGCCTGGCGCCCGCGGGCGGCGAGCAGGGCCGGCAAGCCGATGAGCAAGGCGGGATGCAGGCGAAAGCGCTCCTGGACGCGGGCCAGGCCGAGCAGGCCGGCGACCGGCAGGCGCGTGAAGCCGGCGTCGGGCGGCCGGGTCTGGGCATCGCTCCACACGGGGGAGAGCCACCACAGGTAGGGGATCATCGGGATGGCGGCGGCCAGCAAGCCCCAGGCCGGACAGAGGATCAAGGCGACCAGCCCGAACAGCAGCCCGGTGTAGACGTAGAACAAGCCTTGCAGACCGATAAGCAGCCCACCCAAGACGGACTGGATCCGCCCCTGCGCCAACAGGCCCAGCGCCAGCAAGCCAGGCCAGACGGCACCAGAGAGGGTGCGGCCACCGGCGATCTCGTGGAGCATCACGGG
>JAADHA010000426.1 GCA_013152105.1 Oligoflexia bacterium
CCGCAATGGCGCCCGCTGGAGCCTGAACAGTGGTGTGGGTGGCCGGGTTCAGGGGGTTTTTGCGGGGGCCTCAAGAGTGCTCCGCGAGGGTGCCGTTGGAGAGGCCAGGAGCAGGGGCAGAAGGTTGGCGGCGGTGCTGGGGCAGAAGCCGAGGGTCCTCAGAGCTGTCGGGAAAACTCTGCCGCCGCCGGCTCGCCACTCAGCCCCAGCGGATCCGCGCTGGCAAACCGCCCGGCCTCGGGGCCACTGTCGCTGGCGCCCTCCAGGCAGGCCACCGACAGGCCCTCGACCCCCACCCACATCATGTGCTGATCCTCGCTGTCACCAGCGAGAGGCCAGGCGCCTTCGGGTTTCCCCAGATTCGCGTGTGCGCGGTGGACGCGCCGCCGTCGGCGTGGGACTGGTACCAGCGCACGGGCAGGCCGCGGGTGGGCGGAGGGCTCGGTGATGGAGAACGCGCTGCCGTCCGGGAAGCGGCCGATGGTGGTGCCGCGTTGGTCCTGGCTGAACCCGCCCAGATCGTCCCAGCTCACCACCGCGCCGTCGACGCCTTCGAGGCGCTTGCCCACCCCGTAGGTGCCGCTGTGGCTCTGTGTGGCAGTCAGGCTGGCGTCGAGGAGCTGCCAGGACAGGCGGTTGCCGACGCTGCTCAAAAACACGGGTCGTACTCCGACAGCAGGCGGCCATGCACGTCGGTGGTGCGGAGCTCATCGGTCATCACCGTGCCGTTGTCCTCGGACTGGACGTGCCAGGGTCCGGGAACGGCACCCGGGGCCATTTCTCCCGACAGCTCCAAACCTATATACTGCTAACCTTCCCGCGCACTAGTAGTCGGTCCGATAGATTAACTCCGTATAGCCGCCTGCGGAGACGACAACCTGCTTCAACCAACTCTGGCTAACGTCCAAAACAGTCAGACCGACAGTCAGCCCCTGTCCAGTTGGAATACCCTTGCCCATGTCACCTCTGTAGTGTGACTTCCACACGCCATCTGCAAGCCCGACGCCAACACCAAGGGTGTGAACGCCATTGAGGCCCAAATTCACGCCGGCGTCCACATCGGCGTCCCAGTAGGCGTGGTAATACTCCTCTTCATCCGAGATTACCACACTTCCGACGAAGGCTCCGGGTCGAAACCATACGTTTCGATCGAGATACGAAATTGACACTGCAGGCCCAGCCACTATCCCAAAGCCTCGATCCATGTTGGGCCAACTGGTGCACCACTTTCCCCGGTCTCTGCATGCGACACGCGCAAACCCGTAACGCGCTTCTACGGCGACCCCAAGTTTCGGATGCCTGGATAGCTGCACCAGCAGTGATAGACCCGCTGTTGCTTGTGTTTGCCACCACCAGTGCAGATTCGATTGACACAAGGCTGGACGACACAGCAGTGCGCCGCTAAAAGCACACAGAACTTGCTGGAGCAGACGCTTATTCACAGCCTTTTCCGCCGCCGATCGATGCCTGGCCACCAGTAAAGATCCATCGTCTCGGTTTCGGCTAGCTGCCATGCTGGCGAGGTTTCCAGCCAGGGAGTGGCCGGAAGAAAGATGGCGGTCTCGCTTCTGGCCCAGATACTCATCCACGGCAGGGGAACACGGTTGCTCGTCATGGCAGATCCTTTGCAGGGTTCGACGGATTGTTATTATAATCCATGTTCCTTGTCCTGTCAGTCGACGTTGGTGAAGCTGCCGACCGCGACCTCGGCCCGGTCGTCGGACCCGATGGCGGCTTCGCCGACAATCAGGAGTAGACCATGGAGATCCGCGGCCGCTTCGGCCTGCCCCCCCTTCCCACACCGTAGGTGTAGCTGTGGCTCTGTGTGGCGGTAAGGCTGGCGATGGTGTCCGAAGAGAGTGATGGGCCGCTCAGACTGGTCTCGGCGTCCATCAGCCGGCCGAGCGTGACCGGGAGCGGGAGTGATGGTGCAGAGAAAATGTTGACTTGGAATGCTTGACACCGGGAGTGGCGTCTGGATAGTAGGGAGATCCACTTCGAGAGGTAAAAGATGAGTGTTCTCTTCGCTAGGGCTGGTGACGTGGTGAGCGGGGTCAGACATGTGGCCCTGGCTGGGATCTTCGCCGTTATCGGCAGCGGCTGCGCGAAGCCGATTCCGCCAGCGGACGTCTGCCAGGCGCTGCTAGAGTGTGCCGCAATCACAAGCCCGGGAGACTACGGTGCCCTCATCGACGCATACGGTGTCGATGGCTCGTGCTGGGTGAACGAGGCCGACGCCAGCCTGTGCCAGGAAGCCTGCGCCACCCTGCTGACATCGTACCAGGAAGCCTACCCCCAGTGCGTGACGGAAAGCTAGTGCACGCGCTCGGAAGTTCCTGACCACCCAAGAGAGCGTCTTGGCAGCGGGTCGATCTTCGACATCGGCGTGGTCGAGGACTTCCGGGCGGCGGCACTGGCAATGCCTGGCACCGTGAGGAGTGCTCCTTGGCGTCGGCATCCAGGGCGGGTAGACCGAAACCATGAACACCGCCTTCGACGGCATGACCACCGACGAGCAGATCGGCCTCGTACAGGACCTGTGGGATCGCATCGCCGAGCGGCCCGAGAACGTGGTCGTGAGCGAGACTTGGCGGCAGGAGTTGGCACGTCGGGCCGCCGAATACGACGCGAACCCCGACATCGTCATCCCGTGGGAGCAGGTGCGAGACGAGATCCGAGCCCGCCTCGGGTACGAGGGGTGAGTCACAGCCTGTTCGTCCACCCCCTCGCCCGGCTGGACATCCTCGACGCGGTCGTCTGAAACGAGGACCAGCGGCCAGGGATCAACTTGATTCCAGAGTGTCCGTGAGATCGCAAGGATCTGATCGGTGCCGACGGTCTTGTCGTCGTCGTCTTGCAGGGTCTTGCAGAGACATCTGGATGGGCCGGTCGATGACGGGCTTGCTGCGCTCAATACGCAGCGCGAGGTACTCCCTGGTGCCATCGACGGTCAGGCTGCCCTGGCTCTTGCCGAGGACAGCCTGTGGCACAGCGCCGCCCCAGTGTTGCCGCCCCGGGACTTGGAGTGCGTGAAGAGCAACGCATCGGGCCGTACTCGCTGCTCTCGCGAGTGATCTCGACGCGCACCAGTTCGCCAGAGTGCCACCCGCAGATGACCGAATCCAGTGCACGCACCCAGAAGTTCTGGACCACGAATATATGCGTCGTAGCGCGTGCACTGCGGCGTCTTGGGCTTGCGCCTCTCCGACAGCCTGCCGAAGGTCCTACGCTCGAGCACCTCGCTGCGCTCTGTGGCGGACTCCAGCTTGCTACCCAGCTCGGTGACCAAGGCCCGCGGCCAACAGGTCACGTTCGTAACCGTCGGTCTGCACCATGTGCAGCGCGGCGGTCACCTCGTCAACCAGGGGAGCGGCCACGGCGCGCACCAGCGGTTGCTGCTGGGCGTGCCAAGCAATACCTGGCACCGTGTCGGCGGGCAGGGGCTCAATAGGTCGCATAGTTGTTGCAGCACTCGTCGACGTCTTCATCATCGGTGTTGGGGATCCCGTCGCCGTCCCAGTCATCCATGCAGTCAGCGACGCCGTTGTTGTCCAGATCCATCTCGTTGAAGTGCTGGCCCTCGTCGATCACGCCGTCCAGGTCGTTGTCGATCCCGTCGCACTGGCTGCCCCAGTTCACGATATAGTTCAAATCCCGTCGCCAGCTCGCGTCTTCGCCCCAGGCGCAGTGAATCCCATCGATCTTGAAGAAGAAGTCGGTGGGCAGGGGCTGCGCGTCAGAGCCGGTGCCGGACTCGGTGATCACGTCGCCATCGGCCCGCCAACTGTCCACCTGGAAGTAGGCGGAGCCGCGCCAGTCGGCGGGTGATTTGCCGTCGAAGCCGCGGGGGCCGACGGCCTCCTCCAAGCAGAGCACCATGCGGGAAGCGAAGTCGGTCGGGCTGGCAACCGTAGTCTCAGTTCCGCGCGGGAATACTAGAAAACCATCGCTCCCCCCGGAGTTGACTGGGTCATCGGTCAGGCTCACGGTGTCCAGGACCATGGGAGCGGCATGGCTGCCATCAGGCAAGAATGCGGAAAAGGCGATGCCAAAGGATGTGACCCCTTCGATCGTGTCGGTCGTACCGCCATCGGGGATGCAGTCTTCATAGTTGTCGTATCCGCTCTCTTGCCAGGCGGGACCCATGTCGAGGTATACTCGAGTTGTGTCCGGCACCCACTCCAGGCCGCCAAACGAAAACTCGGCCGACGAGCTCAACCCCCGCGGCCCAGGCACGCGCGGGTTGTCCCCATACTGAGGAACCAGCTTGGGCGGGCCCAAGGGGCAGTGCCCGGTCTCTTGCAAGGTCGTCTCGACATCATCGACGTACTGGGCCCAGGTCTGCTGCTGCTTCTGGCGGCACCCGATCGTGCAGGCCAGCATCGCCAGCGCCAGCGTGGTGAACAGCGGGCTCATGCCTTGCTCCAGCGGGTTGAGGACGACTTGTTTGAGCGTGTGGGCGCGGCATCCGGCGGCACCAGGAGGGGGCGAGGTCGGCCCGGCTGTCGCGCAGCCGACCAGAATGACTGCTGGCTGGACCGCGCGTTGGCGACTTCCACACCTTGGGGGCCGATCTGTGCGTTGGTCAACAGGCACAGAGGCACCGGTCGTGCCCGGCGACTGGCCCGGTAGACCGTGACCCGCACCTGCGTCCGAGCGATCCGGATGTCAGCTCGAAGGACTGAGAGTCGAGACCTGTCCCATCGCCCTGGTCCAGCCAGGCGATGAAGGCCCGAGACCACATTGGGGTCGCGGAAGCGCCTCCAACTGCCGCGGCGGTGCTCAGCGAGTGCTCTTGATGGGTCCTTGAAGCCGACGCTGCTGTCCAACCGCACCACGTAGAGGCCGTCCCGCGCCGCCCGGAAGTTGTCTTGTCCTCCCACACCGATGTCCTGTCGCAGGCCCATCGCACTGAAGAGGGACCAGCTACTGCCTGAGGGAGCTTTGACGCCCGCCATGTGGGTGTGCCAGGACGCAAGCTCGGCGCCTTTCGCATCGTTGACGTCCCCCACGTCGTGACCATGACGGGGAAGGTGCCCTTGACGGCCACAGCCACCCGGAGCTTCAGTCCCAGCTTGGTGCTGTCGGTGAGCTTGGAGTGGATGATCGGGCTGGGTGAAGCCTGGTTCATTGCCGTCGTGAGGTCGTAGGGCCCCCACCCGGCCAGGTCGGGTGCGTTCAGGGAGTACTCGCGCCACGTCCCGTCGCTCCCGGTGGAATGGACCAGAATCTGCCAAACCAAGGGTACCACCTGTACCACGCTGTTCACAAGCTTCGCCATCTCGCGCTCCATCTTCGTTGGAACCCTGAGAGAG
>JAADHA010000627.1 GCA_013152105.1 Oligoflexia bacterium
GAGGGGGAACCAGCAGCGGCCCCTGCCCCGGCTGACGCCCCGGCTGACGCCCCCGCTCAGTGCCCGGCGGCCCAAGCGCCCGCTGGCTCGGGCGGGCAGCTCGAGGACGTCGTGGTGGCCGAGGTGCTCGCCGCCCTCGGTCAGCACGCCTGATCGCAGATGAGCGCTGACCTCCTGCGATCCGCGGCGGCCTGTGACGGGGGGCTGTAGGGAATGCGCCGCGCCCTACGCCGCACCCTACGCCACCTGGCGGATCTCCCCGGACTGGTCGCCCTGCTGGCCTTGTGCTGGTGGTTGTTCCAGACCGTGGTGCCTCGCCTGAGCTATCCCTTCGATCTGGAGTGGATGGAAGGAGGAATGCTGGTCCATGCCCTGCGGGTAAGCCAGGGCCAAGCCCTCTACACGCTACCGAGCGCCGACTGGATTCCGTACCTCTACCCTCCGCTCTACCCCTGGGTGGTGGGGGCGCTTGGAACGGTGTTCGGGGTCGACTACGACGTGGGTCGGATGGTGTCCCTGGTCGGGGTCGCCGCGGCGGCCCTCGCCCTGGTGGTCGCGATTCGGCGCGAGGGGGGCAGCGTGCTGCTGGGCATGGGGACCGCGGCCCTCTTCCTGTCGACCTACGAGGACAGCGGTACCTTCTTCGACCTGGTGCGGGCGGATGGTCTGCTGATCGGCCTGCTGGCCTGGGCGCTGGTGGCGGTGCGCTCCGATCGGGTCGTCGCTGGTGGTCTGCTGCTGGTCTTGGCCTGGCTCGCCAAGCACAACGCCGCGATCTTCGGCCTGCCGATGCTTGTGTGGCTGTGGCGCTACCGCAGCCCAGCCTTGGCCAAGCGCTTCGCCCTGGCCAGCCTGATCCCTGCGCTGGTGGTGCTGGCCTGGCTGGAGATCCGCACGGGTGGTTTGTTCCTGGTCTACCTGCTGGCCGTGCCTTTGCACCACGACTTCGTGCTGCAACGCTTCTTTCCCGGCGCGCCCCAAGAGCTGTTCGGGGCGATGCCGCTGGCGTTGGGACTGCTCGTCCTGGCGGCGCTGGCCTGGCTTCTGGCCGCGTGGCGGGGGCGGGCCTCGCCCTCAGATGAGCCTGAGCGGACCCAGGGTCGCATCTACTGGTCCGTCAACATTGCCCTGGCCGTCCTGCTCTGCATGCTGATGCGGGGGCACCAGGGCGGCTACCTCAACGTGCTGGTGCCGGGTCACTGGGCCCTGGCCTTGGGGTGCGGTCTGGGCGCGGTCGGCCTGAGGCGTGTCTGGGATCACCCGGTGGTCGTGCTGTCGACCGCCCTGGTTCTGGGGGGCTCGGCGTGGCAGGGCCGCTGGGAGATCGCGCCCCTGCTCCCAACGCAGGCGGACCGCGCCGCCGGGGATGTGCTCATCGCGCGGATCGCCGCCATCGACGGCCCGGTCTTCGTGCCGCACGCGCCCTGGTATCCGGTGAAGGCCGGCAAGGCGCCATCGCTGCCTCTCATCTCGCTGTGGGACATCGATCATCCGGGCGGTGCATTGGCGAGCTACGCCAAGACGGTGGACCAGGCCCTGGCCGAGCACCACTGGGCAGCGGTAATTTTGGCTGATCGAAAGTTCGGTCATGGACTCACAAAGTTCTACCGACCCAATGACACGATCCGCTACACCGGGAGTGCTCTCTTCCCCAAGACGGGGTGGCATGTGCGGCCTCGTTATGTGTACCTTCCGCGCTGAGCCCGCTGGTCTGGGCCCACCGAGTCCACTCTGGAGAACCCTATGTCGACAGATCATCGCTCCTCGTCCCCGCTGCTGCTCCTGTTCCCGGTCCTGCTGTTGCCGCTGACCATGCTCGCCTGCGCGAACAAGAATGGCTCTGACACGGGAATCACGGCGACCACGGACGGTGGTACGACGGACACTGGGGCCACGGACGGTGGCACGACAGACGGCGGGACCCCGGACGGTGGTACGACCGACGGCGGGACGACCGACGGGGGTACGACGGATGGTGGGACCACCGACGGTGGGACGACCGACGGCGGGACCAGTGTGACCCCCGACATCACGGTGAACATCGATCTCGAGGACTGGGCGACCAAGGCCGATCTGGACGGTCTGGCCGTTGTGCTCTACCAGTTCGACATATTTTCTGGTGATCTTCCCAGCGTGCCGGCGACGGGGGGCACTATCACAGGCACGACGACACAGGTGCCGCTCGACGAGCCCGTCATCGACGATATGCAGGAGATCAAGGGCTATCCGGGAAGCTACTTCGCGTTCTATATGCCGACTCTGGTGGCGGACACGGACGGCGATCTCACCCACACAAAGGGCGAGGCCATCGTTGCGCTGGACGAGCAGTACCTGGCCTATTTCGACGGCAAACTGGTTCCGGATCTCGAGGGCATGGGCTTCGTGCTGGGCTGGAATCTCTTCGACTTCGACACGGGCCTAGCCTCGGCCCCGGTCCTCGACATGACCCTGAACCTGGCGGACCGCGGGGACACGGCGGTGGGGGGACCGGTCGGGCTGGGTTTCGAGTCAACCGACCGCCTGGCCCTGCTGTCGGGCATCAGCGACCTCGGTGACCCGCCGCCGATGGTCGACCAACTCCTGACGGATCCCTGGTCGGTGGACCTGTCAGCCGACCCACCGGCAAGCCACCAGTTCTCCTCGGCCGACACCTTTGACGCCGTGATCGCGACCGAGGGCGTCATCGCCTTTGCGGACGTGGACGCTAGCGGCAGCGCCAGCGACGGCGATGTTGGCCTGGGGACGACCTGTGATGGCCGCGACCAGGTGGTGCTGGCCTGGGCCCAGGCACCCACCGCCTTTCCCGCGGCCTACTACTTGCACTACATCGGGCTGCACGCGGCCTGGCAAGCGGCCTTGGTCGATGGTCGCAGCGGCAGCATGACGCTTATTCCCTCGGCCGATCTGAGCAGCATCAGCATCACGGATACGTGCATCAGCTTTTGAGGGTGGGCGGCTGCCCGCTTGCTGGTGCGATCAACAGGGCGGTGTGCCGGTGTCGCCGGTGTCCCAGCTCTTCGACGGGTTGGCGGTCAGGGGCAGTCGCAGGTCCACCGTGTCTTCATCGTTGGACTTGATGCGCAGCTCGCCGGTCGCGGTGGTCAGCGAGGAGAGCAGGGCTTGGACGACGAACTCGATGTGGTCGTCGGGCTGAACCGTCAGGTCCGCGACGGGGGTCGGCAAGGAGAAGACCCCGCCGCCAGAGTCCACGATGTCCGCCTGTTCGATGTTGAGGGGCTCCAAGCCGACGCTGTCGACCCGGACATAGGCCGAGCATGGGTAGCCAGGGACTACCCCTTCCCAGACGACGCCATCGGCGGGGATCACCTCGAGCTTGCCGGATCCGGCGAGGTTCGCGTTGCCCGTGGTGCCGTTGATGAAGGTGGTGTCGCGGCCGGTGCAGGCCATCAGGCTGCCAGCCAGGATCAGGGCGAGGTGGTTGCGATGCATCGTCTCTCCATGCCGTGCGTGGTGGCAGGATAGCGCGCAGTGAGCTGCGCTGCGAGGCGGCGTTGGGGCACGCGCCCAGAAGGTGGCGGACGGACGAGGGCCTGTCGGATACGGCTCGGGCCGGAGGCCGCCGATGACCGCAGCGCCCAAGCAGGATCCGCTGGAGACCTTGCGCGTGCGGATCGAGGTGCCCCGGGGTGGTCTGGTGAAGTGGGGGGCGGATGGCGAGGTGGACTATGTGTCGCCGCTGCCCTGTCCCTTCAACTATGGCTCGGTGCCGGACCGTTTGGCACCCGATGGGGACCCGGCCGACGCGCTGGTGCTCGGCCCCAGGCTGGCCCGGGGCGCCTCGCTGTCCGTGAGAGCGGTGGCGATTGTGCGCTTCCTGGACAACGGTCAGCGCGACGACAAGCTGGTCTGCGTGCCCGCCGATCAGGTCGGGGCGCCCCGCGCGATCGAGTTGTGGCGGGTCCGTGCCTTCTTCGCGCTGTACGCTGCGGTCAAGGGTGCGCTTCGGCGTGTCCGCGGCCGTCGCGGTCCCACCCGTTACCAGGGCTTGCAGGCCGCGACCAGGGTGTCGGACACACCGTAGCCGCCGCTGCTGGAGTCCCCATGCTCGACCTCTTCTACGACGACACCCACCGGGCCCTCAGGGACAGCGCCCAGCGCTGGGTCGATCACCACATCACCCCCAACGCCAGCGCATGGGAGGAAGCGGGCGCCTTTCCCACCAGCCTGATTCGCCAGGCTGGTCAGGCTGGCCTGCTCAGCGCGGTCTACCCCGAACACCTCGGCGGGGCGGGTGGCGACATCTTCCACGCCTTGATCGTCGCCGAGGCCCTGGTGCGGGGCGGCAGCGTCGGCACGGCCATGGGCCTGGGCAGCCACGCCATCGCCCTCCCGCCGATCCTGGCGCTGGGCACCCCGCAGCAGCAACAACGCTTTGTACCGCCGGTGTTGCGTGGCGAGCGCGTCGCCTGCCTGGCCATCACAGAAGCAGGCGCGGGCAGCGATGTCGCGGGGATCCGCACCCGGGCCGTGCGCCAAGGCGATCACTACGTCATCAACGGATCCAAGACCTTCATCACCAGCGGTCAGCGCGCGGACCTGGTGACCCTGGCGGTTCGCACCCAGGGCGATCCCGACGACCCTGCCACCCGGCACCAGGGGATCAGCTTGATCGTCGTCGAGGCCGGCACGCCGGGCTTCACGACCGGGCGTCCCCTCCAGAAGATGGGCTGGTGGGCCAGCGACACGGCCGAGCTCTTCTTCGAGGACTGCGCGGTGCCCGCCGAGAACCTGCTGGGCGACGAGGGCGCCGGCTTCGTCGGCATCATGGCCAACTTCGTCAGCGAGCGCCTGTTGCTGGCAGCCAGCGCAGTGGCGACCGCCCGCCTGGCCCTCGACGACACCCGTCGCTACATCGCGCAGCGCCACGCCTTCGGCCGCCCTCTGGAGGGCTTCCAGGTGACGCGCCACCGCCTGGCCGAGCTCTGCACCCTTGAAGCCCAGGCCCGCGCCTTTGTCGCGACCGTCGCCCAGCGCCACCGACTGGGCCAGGACGTCTCGGCCGAGGTCGCGATGGCCAAGAACGCCGCGGTCAAGGCCTGTGCTTCGGTTTGCGACGGCGCCGTCCAGCTCCACGGGGGCATGGGCTATATGCGAGAGTGCCGGATCGAACGGCTTTTTCGCGACCAGCGTCTGTTCGCCATTGGCGGCGGCACGACCGAGATCATGAACGAGGTGATCTGGAGTCGGGCCTTGGCTCGGGGATAGGGTGCTGGTGCACGGGCCCGTTCCGGGGCGTGCCTCTTTCCAAACCTACCGCGCACGTTAGGGTTGGCGGGCCACGCATCTCCAGAG
>JAADHA010000155.1 GCA_013152105.1 Oligoflexia bacterium
CCAGCGCGCCGACCGAGAACATGGCCGTGTCGCTGACCAGGGGCTTGAGCCACAGCCCGCTGGAGGCCAGCCGCCTGCGCCACTGCTGGTCCACCTGATCTACCCGCTGCCCGGTCGCGGCCCGCATCGCCGCCCCGAAACCGGAGCCCATGGACAGGTCGTGGACGATGGTGGGGATCGCCTGGGGCCCGTACTCGTTCTGGAGCCAGGCCACCAGGTCGGCCGACTGGGCGTAGGCCAGGCGCGCCTGGACGGGGTCGGCGGGGAAGCCGGTCGCCAGGTCGTCCATTCGCAGCATATTGTTGCCCAGCAGCCCGCTTGCCAGGGTGTCGGTGGTCGCCGAGCTGTACTGACGCGCGTAGACCTGGGCCACGCCTTCCTGGAGCCAGCGCGGCACCCGTTGGCCGCGAAAGGCGCGACCGATCAGCACGTGGACCAACTCGTGGTCCAGCACGGTCTGCAAGCTGTCGCTGGTCTGGGCCCGCAGGTCGGGAGCCCGCAGGAAGATCATGCCGCGCAGGGGCCACGCGGTGCCGTCAGCCCAGGTGGGCGGTGGGCCTGGTTGGAGCGAGACGAACTGGTCCTGCTTGTGCGCCAGGTAGATGTCGACGAGGCCGCCCGTCGGCACAGCGAGGCGGTTCGCGAAGTCGGGCAGGCTGGTGGCCGCGTGTCGGGAGAGCATGACCGCCACGCCGCGATCGCTGGGGTGAAAGTGCACGTTGACGTACAGGCTGTGGATCGTCCGCCAGTCGTCCGGCAGGGCGGGTCGGTCGGTGCCCTGCAAGGCCCAGGGGTCAGGCACCGCGGCGGACATGCTGGGTCCAGGAGGCAGGGCGGGAGATGCTGCGGGAGATACTGCGGTGGCGTGGGCTGTTGCGGTCAGCGACTGTGCTCCTAGCAGCAGGCCCAGGAGCAGGCTGGCCAGCAGGGCGAGGGAGTGGAGTAGATCACGCACGGGACGGACCGGGTCGAGGGGCGAAGGCCCACCTTCAGCGTAGCCCCGGCGCGCGCAGAGGGAAGGGCCGCGTTCACAGGGAGGGTTTATTGTAGGTGGAATGGTTACGTAAGGACGAAACGCACCGATGGGAAGGGGCTGGCGCTGGAGCTGGAGCTGGGCCGGATCGAGATCTGGCATAGCGGCGGCTCGGGCCGCTGCTTAGGGGCGGAGGGTGCCGTGGTGGAAGGACCGCAACCTGTGGGTCGCCATGCTGGTGGCCGTGT
The DNA here is from genome assembly GCA_013152105.1 of Oligoflexia bacterium. Taxonomy (GTDB): domain Bacteria; phylum Myxococcota_A; class UBA796; order UBA796; family UBA2385; genus UBA2385. The sequence goes on from JAADHA010000155.1 coordinate 1,222, forward strand.
TGCTGCGCACCGTCCCCTTGGCGGTGTGGGGGCAGGATTGGGGCTGCGTGCGCGACGAGTGCACCTACCTCAAGCTCGCCCGCCGCATGGTCGAAGGCCAGGGCATGACCACCAGCGCCGGCTGGCTGTGGGCGCCGGGCTACCCCTTTCTGCTGGCGATCCACCGGGCGCTGACCGGCTACGGCGCCACCATCAAGGGCATGCAGGTCGTCGCTGCTCTGCTGAATGTCGGGCTCATCTACGGACTCGCTGCCCGGGCCTCGGGTCTGTGGAGCGATGACCAGCGCTTGCGGCGTCGGTCCGCCCGGATCGCCGCCTGGCTCTACGCGCTCAGCCTGCCCCAGGCATTCTTCGCCATGAGCCTGTGGAGCGAGGTGCTCTACTCGACGCTCCTGCTCGTCGCGCTCTCGGCCCTGCAGGCGACCGCACCACCCAGCGATGACGCGGTGCCTCGGGACCTTCGTGCCGATCCCGCCCAACGCAGCGGCGCGCACGCCCTGGGCCTGGCCCTGATCCTGGGCGCGACGGTGGGCTTGTGCGTCCTGTTTCGCGGGGTCGCCACCTACATGCTGCCGATCTTCGCGGTGGGGATCCTGTGGCGGCGCTGGACCCGCTGGCGGGCCTGGGCCCAGGCCCTGGCCGCCGTCCTGGCCGCCGTCCTGGTCGTGGCCCCCTACAGCATCCACATCAGCAAGAAGTTCGACGCGGTCGTGATCTCCGACCGGACCCTGGGCCAGATGATGTGGCTTGGGGACAACGACTTCGCGCCCTTGACCTTTGACTATGGCAACGGCCAGTTGTCCCGCTACGCCTATGTACGCACCAAGAAGAAGGGCCGCGCTGCCTGCGCTCCCCGGAAGGACGCGATGGTGCGGGACCAGTGCGAGGTCGCGGCCGGGCTGGCCTGGATCAAGGCCCATCCCGCTGAATTCGTCGAGCGCATGCCGCTGCGTGTGGCGCAGCTCCTCAACCCGCACTCGCTGCTGACGCGCCACCTGCGCTGGGGCTTCTGGCGAGGCCTGCCCCAGTGGGTGGACGAGCTGATCATCGCCGTCGGCGCCCTCGAAGCCATGCTGACCATCTGGGTCGGCGCCCTGGGCTTGGCCGCTCGAGGTCGTCGCTCGCTGGGCCTTGTGGTCACGGGGATCCTGCTGTACCACCTCGCAGCCATCGCGATGTTGGCCGGCCTGACCCGTTATCGAGTCCCCCTGGAGCCCCTGCTGATGATCTACGCCGCGCCGGTGCTGGCCGCGCCTCGACAGACCCTGGCTGCGTTGGGCTTCCGGCGCTGGCGCCTGGCTGCGGCGGTGCTGGCGCTTGGTGCCCTGGTGCCGCTGGTGCTGTGGTTCCTGCCGGCAGGCTGGCCGGGATGGCGCACATGGTAGGCGCCGGGCTCCTCGCCTTGCCCATGCTGCTGGCCTGCTCGCGCGGGGATCGCCCGCTCCCGGCCGGTTCGACCCAGCCCGACATCGTCCTGGTCAGCATCGACACGCTGCGGGCTGACCACCTCTCGGCCTACGGCTACGACCGGCCGACCAGCCCCTTCCTCGATGAACTGGCTGCCGCCGGTACGCGCTTCGAACACGCCCGCAGCGCCTCGCCCTGGACCTTGCCCGCGCACACGACCATGTTCACCGGCCAGCTCCCCTGGACCCACCGGGTGGTCGAAGACGCCTACCGGGTGGACCCCGCGACCCCCGTGCTGCCGAGCCTGCTCTCGGCCGCCGGATACCGGACGGGCGGGTTCGTGAGTACCCTCTACGTCAGCAGCTTGTTCGGTTTCCAGCGGGGCTTTGATCACTTCGACGACTTCGGGATCCACACCGAAAAGGCCAACCTGGGCGGCAAGGTCACCATCGACCGCGTCATCGACAAGGCCCTGGACTGGTGGTCCAGGCAGCCTGCTGGCAAGCCCGTCTTCCTGTTCCTGCACACCTACGACGTGCACTACAACTACGATCCGCCCGAGCCCTTCGCGTCCCGCTTCGATCGCCCCCCGGCCAAGGGGGACCAGAAGTACAAGAACTACTACTACTTCAAGAAGCACAAGGTCAGCGACGCGCAGCTCGCCCACCAGGTCGCCCAGTACGATGAGTCCATCGCCTGGGTCGACAGCCAGTTGCGGCGGTTGGACCAGCGCCTTCGAGCGGGGGGGCGCACGGTGCGCTGGGTCGTGACCGGCGACCACGGCGAGGAATTCGGCGAGCGCGGAAGCTGGGGCCACGCACACACGCTCTACGCTGAGCAGCTTCACGTCCCGCTGATCATCGCCGAGCGGCAGCCCGATGGCGGCTCGACTCTGCCTGTCGGACGGATCGTTGCGGACACCGTCGGTACGCAGGACATCGCGCCGACAATCGCGGGCTGGGTCTCACAGGCGGCCGGGCTCCAGGCTGATGGCATCGACCTGGCGCCAATCATCCAGGGCGCAGCGGCACCCGATCGCGCATTTCCCGCCGAGACTACCCGCTTCGAGACCAACCGGGCGGGCCTCTACGAAGACGGCCTGCGGCTGGAGTGGGACCTGAAGTCCGGCTCGGCCGAGCTGTTTGAGCCTGCCACCGACCCCAAGGAGACCCACGATCTGGCCGCCGCTCGCCCTCTTGACGTGGCGCGCCTTCAGGCCGACCTGATCGCGCTGGCGGGCCGTCCTTGGACCGCCAAGATCGCGGGCACGGTCTCGTCCAGCCAGTCGGGTCGCATCCTGATGAACGGCGCTCGCAAACACCAGCGCGTGGTGGTTGGGGATCGCTTTCAGGTCCTTCCCTTTGACGCTCCCGTCCGCTTCCAGGCTCCCGGGGCCCAGGTCCAGGGACCCTGGCAGGCCCAAGGAGGCACGCTGCCTGGCGCCGACGCACCGCTGAGTTGGTCCGCGGCGTCCAGCGGCCCGACCGGGGTCAGCATGGACCAGGCCACGCGCGATGCGCTGAAGGCCTTGGGCTACATGCAGTCGCCGGAGTGAGGGCGGCGATCTTGCAGGCGGCGACCGGCTAGTCCTGCGTCAAGATCTCGATCGCGTGGTCGAGGAAGGTGAGCTCGGCTTCCCAGTGCAAGCGGCTGTGGTCCGTGACCAGGCGCGTGTGCTTCGGCCACTGGGCGATGTCCTTTGTGGACTCGGCAAGCTGCTCCAGGCCGTCATGGACTTGCTGACGGCGCTGCCGCAGCAGGTCGAGCGCTTCGTCCGGGTCCATGCGTTCCTGGAAGATCAGCGCAAGCTCGAACTCCATGCGCCAGGCTGGGGCTCGTCCCAACACCGTGCGCTGGTGTTCTGCCACCGTGGAGCGCCCCAGGTCCGTCAGGGCGTACAGGCGTCGTTGCGGTCCAGCGGCGTTCGCCATCGGGGTCGAGGTGACCATTCCCTTGGCTTCCATCGCCCGAAGGATCTGGTAGACACTGGAGAATGCAATCACCGCCCAGCGATCGAGCTGTCGCTGCTTGATCGCCTGATGGAGCGCGTAAGGGTGACCGGGGCTCTCGGTCAAGAGGCTTAGAAGCAGGAACTGGTTGGGTCGTAGAGTCATACGTACGCATCGTAACAGAATGCAGCAGCAATGCCAGCCAAAAATTTCAGAAAAAAAAAGACCGACCGGCGCACCGCAGCGCTCCGCCCTGTCCATTGGGCTCCGGCCGGTCCCTCCCTTTCTTGGACGGGACGCCCGCTCTGGCACGTTCGTTGCTCTACGGCGAGAGGTGCAGCCGGTGCCCTGGGGAGAGCATCGCCGGCATGGAGGCCGCAGGAACGCCGAGGTCGTTCCAGGCCGGCGCGCGCAGCACAAGGTCGCCAGCCAGGGCATCGAGCACGGTCCAGGTCTCGCCGTCGAAGTGGAGCAGGCGGTCGCCATCTGTCTCGCTGTTGTCCACGGCGATAGCGTCGTTAGCCGAGAAGACCAGGACCTTGCGCAGCTCCCCGCTGCCTTCGGGCAGGGGGAGCGGGTCCGCCGTCCAGATCCCCCGAATTCTGAAGGTGGGCTGGCCTTTACTGCTTGATATTTCCTGGTTCGGTGGTCCGCCTGAATGGGCAAAACCTTCAGGAACGGGGACACCTGAGTCGGCGGCCTTCAGGATCCCGGGGGGCTGGCGGTGCGGCAACGCTCGGGTGGCGCCAGCCCGCAGCAGTTGTGCCGCCAGTTGCGGTGGGTGCGGTCGGTGAACAGGCAAGCAACAACCAGAGCATAGAGTCACCTCTATGCTGCATGATACCGATGCCGCTGGGTCGCCAACACCCCCACATGCCCGACTGAAGTTTCGACATCGAGGCACCGGCACCTCGTCCCAGTGCTCGTCCTGCCTGCACGAGAGCGAGGCTTGTCAAAACATAAGAACACGATAT
>JAADHA010000568.1 GCA_013152105.1 Oligoflexia bacterium
GGTTCTTCGCGTCCGACCCCTTCGCCACTGTCTGCCTGCCGGCCCTGTGCACCGACCTCCGGCAGGCGACCTGGGTGCACTTCCTGGTCTGCTATTTCAACGACGACGAGTATCGGCTCCTGTCACCCGGGAGAGTCCGCTGTCTGGCCCACCCAGAGTCCCGAGGGCTCATCACCCTAGCCTGTGCCTATGGGGCCAGCGGCCTTCGAAAGACGTGGAAGACCGCTGGTGAACTACGTGGCAAGCTGCGCTGCTTCCTGCCGATGAAGAAGGTAGGGTCCCGCAGACGCCAAGTTCCTCTACAGCAAGATGGCCGTGCAGGGAAAGGCCTCCAGCCCTTCCCCGACATCCGACAACCCGGTCATCGACGCGCTGAACCAGATCGAGCGCTGTTCTCACCTGGAGTCTTGCACCGATCTGGGGGCTGAGAGTGCCGAGGTCGAGTTCGACTCCTGGCTGCGCTCCCAGTGACGGCACTAGACAGGGCTCAAAGTTTGGATGGAGAGCAGGTTCTTCTCTGGCCCTGAGGACAGCCCCATGCCCCGCAAGAAACGCAGCTTCAGCCCAGAGTTCAGAGGCCTGGTGGCCCTGAATGCCTTCAAGAAGCAGCACACCCTCGCCCAACTCGCTGCCAAGCATAATGCCCACCCCAATCAGATCACGTGGAAGCGCGAGGCCCGACAGGCCCTCCCAGAGGTCTTCGGTACCCTCAAGGCCAAGGACAACTTGTCGCGGGCGTCCCGCCCGCGAACTCTTGGATCTGGAACCACGCTCAGCGAGCGCAGCGAGTCCCCAAGAATCCGACGCTCAGAACGTACCTTCGCCCACACCAACTGTCGCAGGCGAGACGCCCTCGCTCCCAGCCACAAGGCATGAAGCACCCCCGTGGGCCGCACCATACTTGTGAGCCCCGCACCGCGCCGCACGGGGCCGGGCCGGGCCGACAGCTACACTCTGGCGATCTGTGAGGTCAAGGTGAACACAGCACCGGACTTGACGCGAGGCCCCAGACAGAGCAATGGAGCATGCACTACGCTCCTGCGAATCCCAACGCCAGGATCGCCAGTGCCAACCCGGGCGAAATACCCCGGCAAAGTACCCAGGCAATGGCGCCTACCGCTCCACGCACCCTTCATCGACCCGATCTCCCCCACATCCCCAAGGACACGTCCATGCGCACCCTTCGTTCCCTCGCCGCCCTGCTGATCGTCGGTTCCCTCACCTTCACCGTAGGCAGCACCGACGCCCTCGCCAAGAAGAAGAAGACCGCCACCGCGGACATGGTCAACATCGAGCTGACCAACATCGCGGAAGCCGACTCCAAGGTCTTCCAGCCCGCGATGGACCTCCACAATTCGCTCAACGACATCGAGACCACCCTGGCCCAGGGCAACACCGCCTTGGACAGCGCCCTCGGCATCGCGGAAGGCACGCCCTTCGCCGACGCCATGGCCGACCTGAAGACCCAGGCCGGTAGCGCGCTCAAGGTCGAGATGGACGGAATGACCCCCAAGGTCAGCTTGGACACCAGCGTCTCGGTGCCCGAAAACGTCCAGAACGCGGTGACCTCCTTGCAGGGCTTCATGGACGCCCACATCGCGGCCCTCGACAAGACCAAGGACCTGCCCGCCCAAGCCCAAGCCCTGGTCACCGCCGCTGCAAGCCTCGACCCATCGGCCCTGGCCCAACAGGCGGGTGCCAACGTGCTGGAAGCGGCCAAGATCTTGAAGACCCTGACCAGCAACCTCAGCGCCATCAAGACCACGCCCGAGCGCGTCACCAACGTCATCGGCAAGCTCACCGCGGACCTGGATGCGGTCAAGGGCCTGGCAAACTGAGACCGCCGGAAGAAGCCAGCGTCAGGACACGCTGAACACTCGGAACACAGCGCCGGGTCGTGGGTTCTATCGCCCACGTCCCGGCGCATGCGCCATGATGTTCGCGCCGGCCATCCGGCGCCTGGGCCACTGTCGGTCCTGACCTCCTCCCAGCGGATGCCATGGCGCTGTCCCACGCCCCGCCAAGCGCCAACTTCTCCCAGCGCGACGCAACCGGGGTGCGGGGCCTCGCCGTCACCGCCCTCACCTGTCTCGCGATCCTGCTGGCGCTGGTTCTCGGTGGCATGGGGGGGCCCTCCCACACGACATCGCTCGCCGGGACCTGGCAGCGCCTGGGCCGCGACGGCAAGTACACCCCTATCTCCCTGCCCTTTCGGGCCAAGCGCCTGGGTCTGCCCGTCGACCAGCCGATCCGGCTGACGCGCACGGTCACCGTGCCCACAACCCAGACCTCGCCTGCCCTCCTCATCGAGGGCATCCAGCACCAGATCCAGGTCACCTGGGACGGGACCGTGATCGCGACCACAGGCGACCTGCCCGGCCCCGCCCGGGTACCCCTCGCCTCGCGGCTCCGCGTCTCCATCCCCAGGGCGCTGGACGCTCCGGGCGCACACCAGCTTGATCTCACCGTCCTGGGCGACCACGGCAGCGCTGGCATCTGGGGACCGGTGCGAATGGGCGAAGGCACCGACCTGGAGCGCTACGCGACCCGCCGCAGCTCGGAACAAATCGCGCTCTCGGCAGCGCTCTGCATGGCCGCCCTGCTGGGACTGGTGATCTCGGCCATGCGCCCCAACCGGCGGGAATTCCTGTGGTACGGACTGTTCTGTGCCTCGGCCTGTGCCACGGTTTTCACCACCGAGGACGCATTCTGGCTGGTGTCGAGTCGCGTCGACCTGCGCCTGCGCTTTCACGCCGCCAGCTATGCCTTGATGCCAGGGACCGGGCTGCTCTTCGTTGACTACCTGGTCTCACCACACCGCCGCAAGTGGTCGGCCCTCGTGGTAAACGCCGGGGTGGGAATGGCGCTCTTCTCGCTGTTTTGGCACGACACAGCGGTGCTGCCGGTCGTCGGGCTGGTCGCGGACATCGCGGCCAGCGCGGCGGTCATCTTCGGTCTCGCCATCGTGCTGCGGACCCGCCTGGCCGGCCACCAGGACATCTCGCCGCTGGTGCTCGCCACCAGCTTCCTGGTCATCGGGGGCGCGGCACAGCGCGTGGCAACCGAGCTGGGCTTCTTCGATCTGTCCGTCTTGCTGCCAACCTTCATGCTCTTCCTCGGAACGACGGCCGCCGGCCTGGTCCTGGGTCGATCCGACCTGGCGGACCGCTACCGACAATTGGCCGCCAACGCCCAGGACGCCATCCTGATCATCCACCCCGACGGTCGGATCGAGGAGGGCAACGCCGGTGCGCGTCGACTCCTGGGCCGGGACCCGGTCGGCCTGGATTCGGACAGCATGGTGCAGACGATCTCCCAAGAGGCGCTGGCCAGGCACCTGCATGACCGCAGCGCGACGGTGCGCCGTGCTGAGCTACACCTGCGCTCGCCCACCGTCAGGTCGACCACGGTTGAGAGCGTCGCAACAGACCTGCCCAGGGGCCGAATCATGCTGGTAATGCGGGACATCACCGCTCGACGCAAGGCCGAAGAGGGCATGCTCACCGCGGCGCGCATGGAGACCGTCGGCATCATCGCCGGCGGCATCGCTCACGACTTCAACAACGCGATGACCGCGCTGATGGCTCACATCGGGCTGCTGGCCATGAAGCTGCCGCATGACAAGGATCGCGACCGGCTCCAGCGCATGGAGTCAGTCATCCGCCGGGCCGCACAGATGACCCGTCGCCTGCTCACGCTGGCCAGGGGTGGGGACAAGGTCCGCGCCGAGATCGACCTGGCGGCGCCCGCCCACGGAGCGGCCGAGCTGACCCGCTCGATGCTGCCCAGCACCGTCACCATCAAGGAACGCATCGAACCCGACCTGCCACAGGTGCTGGGGTCCGCCGACGACCTCGAACAGGCCGTCCTCAACCTGCTCCTCAACGCGCGCGATGTGCTGGCAGAGGACGGCGGCACCATCCGCCTGCGACTCCGACGACACCGCGAGGAAGGCCTGCCCGCGGGCGTGCGGCTCGATGTCGAGGATGACGGCCCCGGTGTCCCCGAGGCGATCATTGACAGTATCTGGGAGCCCTTCTTCACCACAAAGGGCGAGGGTCGAGGAACCGGGCTGGGACTGTGTGTGGTCGCTCGGGTCGTCCGTGAGCACGGTGGACAGGTTCGACTGTCCTACGTCCACCCCGCAGCCGCTGACGGGCGGCGCGGGTGTCGCTTCACCATCCTGCTGCCCACCATCGAAGAGGCCAAGACGCAAGTCGTAGACGCTGGCAGGCACGACCAGACCGTGCTGGTGGTCGACGACGAAGAGGACATTCGAGAGATGGTGCGAGCAGAGCTGCTCTTCCGCGGCTACCGCGTGTGGGTCGCCAACAGCGCCGACCAGGCGCTAGTCGTGCTGGGTCAGCAAGAGACCCCTCCCGACGTCCTGGTCACCGATGTCGTCATGCCCGGCCGCGACGGGATCTCCCTGGCCAATGAGCTCTGCGAGCGCTTGCCACAGCTACGGGTCCTGGTGATGAGCGGCTTCATCCCCGAACGCGCCGCGGCGCTGGCCCCAGATTGGCAATTCCTGTCCAAGCCCTTCAGCGTCGAGCAGCTCGCGACATCCTTGCGTCGGGCGATCCTCACCGAACCGACCGCCCTGGGCGACATCGACCCTCCCACCGAAGCTCTCTGAACAGTCTATCCCCTGGGCGCCACCGCAGGTACCCTCCGCCACACACCATGGGCGTGAACAGACACCAGGTGGTCGTCTTCCAGCAGGTAGCCGGTCAGGCGCCCGCCATACACACAACCGGTGTCCAGGCCCAGCGAGTGGGGCCGCCGATCGACCAGGCCACGGACGGCATCGTGTCCATAGAGCACCAGGGGTGGTCCCGACCAGAGTTCCCACCAGAAAGGGTTGCCGAGATCGCGGTCGTCCGGGAAGCGTCGCATGGCCAGGGCGTGGGCACTCGGACGGCAGCCTCAGTCCGAGGGCGTCATCGCCGTCGTCCCTTCGGCGACGATCGCCAGCCCGGATGGACCGCGGGTGCTGATCGTGCGCCTCTGATGTCGAAACTCCAGAACCGCCGCGCCCCCCAATTTGACAGCCTCGCACGCTCGCCCCAAGATCCTCTCGTCCATCCATCGATCGCCCCCCGGAGACATCATGCTATTCCTTGTCCTGCTTCTCCTCCAAGGCTGCCCGAGTTCGGGCGACACCGGCGGCTGCGAGTCGACGACTTGGTACGCCGACACCGACGGCGACGGCTACGGCGATCCCTCCGCGTCCAGGTCCGAGTGCGACCAGCCCTCGGGCACCGTCCCGGACGACACAGACTGCGACGAC
>JAADHA010000197.1:0-1678 GCA_013152105.1 Oligoflexia bacterium
ATGATCGTCTCCTCACCCCGGGAACGCACCGCTCGCACGACTTCGGAGAGGCGCGCCTTGGCGTGGGAGATGCTGATGACGGTGCCCATATTGACCTCACTTGACCAATATAGTCGTCGTTGACTACAACAGCCAGGTTTTCTGGACCCCACAGCCGAAACCCGGTCGCCAGCGCAAGCAGCAGCAACAGGGCGCGCTGCCCACCCGTCGGCTTGACAGTCCGAGCGGCCCGGCGTAGAAGGCAGGCCCTTGTGCATGGGGCTGGCAGGCACCGGCTCGTCGCCCTCGCTCCGACCGCGGCCCCGCACCCCTCAATCTCGCAATCTGGAAGGTCCTGATGTACGCCGTCGTTGCCACGGGTGGCAAGCAGTACCGTGTCTCCGAGGGAGACACCATCACGGTCGACCGGCTCCAAGCCGATGTCGGTAGCACCATCGAGATCACCAATGTCCTGCTGGTCGCAGGGGACGACCTGAAGGTCGGCACTCCGACCGTCGACGGGGCCAAGGTCACCGCCGAAGTGGTCGAACACAAGCTCGGCGAAAAGCGCGAGATCTTCAAGTTCAAGCGTCGGAAGCGCTATCGCCGCAACCGTGGCTTCCGCCCGTCGCTGACCACCCTCTCCATCCAGAGCATCTCGGCCTGAGGGCTGCGGGCACTCTGCACCGGCGAAAGGCCGCAGGAAAGCAAGCATGGCTCACAAAAAGGGACAGGGAAGTTCGCGGAATGGCCGCGACAGCAACCCGAAGTACCGCGGCGTCAAGCGCGGTGACGGCCAGGCCGTCCTGGCTGGCAACATCCTGGTGCGCCAGCTCGGTTCGCGCTTCCACGCCGGTGAAGGCGTCGGGACTGGCCGGGACTGGACCCTCTTCGCGCTGCGCGATGGCGTCGTGAAGTTCGAAAAGAAGCGCAACCGCCGGCACATCGCGGTGTACCCCGTGGATCAGGACGCAACCGCCAAGTAGACGCCAAGGACGCGCCCATCAGGACGCGCGACCGATCTGGCGCCCTGTGCGACAACCATGCGTTTTATTGACGAAGCCCGGATCCACGTCGCCAGCGGCCGCGGCGGAAGCGGATGCGCCTCCTTTCGACGCGAGAAGTTCGTTCCGATGGGCGGACCGAACGGCGGCGACGGGGGTCGCGGCGGTGATGTGGTGTTGGTCGCGACCCGTCGACGCAACACCCTGCTGGACCTGCGAGGCCGCGCCGTGTGGCGCGCAGAGAACGGACAGCACGGCAAGGGCAAGCAGTGCAACGGGCGCAGCGGGGTCGAGCTGTTGGTCGAGGTTCCAGTGGGAACCCGAGTGTTCGATGATCAGTCGGGCGAGATCCTGGCCGACCTGACGACGGATGGACAGCGCGCGGTCGTGGCGGTGGGCGGCAGACGTGGCCTGGGCAATGTCCACTTCAAGTCCTCCACGAACCGGGCGCCGCGACGCACGGTGCCGGCCGGCGAGGGCGTGGAGCTCCGGCTGCGGCTCGAGCTGCTGCTGATGGCCGATGTGGGCCTGTTGGGCTTCCCCAACGCGGGCAAGAGCACGCTGATCTCACGCATCTCCAGCGCCCGCCCGCGGGTCGCGGACTACCCCTTCACGACCTTGGTCCCCAACTTGGGCGTGGTGGACATGGGCCTGGCGGGCAGCTTCGTGGTCGCCGACGTTCCAGGGCTCATCCA
>JAADHA010000197.1:1692-12515 GCA_013152105.1 Oligoflexia bacterium
GGGGCATCGCTTCCTGCGCCACGTCCAGCGCACCCGCCTGCTGCTGCACCTGGTCAGCCTGGGCAGCCACGAACAAGAAGTGCCCGCCAGCTTGCCCGACCTCGACCAGCTCGCTGACACCCCCTCGGCCCTGGCCCTCGCTCGCTACCGGGCCATTCGCGCCGAGCTGGAAGCCTTCGACCCGGATCTGGCTACTCGCCCCGAGCTCGTCGTGCTGACCAAGGCGGACATCGCCTCGGAGGACGAACAAGCTGCCGCGGTGACGGCCCTCTCCACGCTGGTCGACCCCGACCGGATCATGGTCATCTCCGCGGTCACCGGGGCGGGTCTGACGCCGCTTCTCCGGATGGTCCATCAGCAATTGTTGGCTATGCTCCCGGCGTGACCCTCTCCCGACGCACGCAGTCCGCGGTCCTAGGCCTGGCGATGGCCTCGCTCGCCTCCTGTGGCTTACCCAAGGCCTGCGACGCCCCGCCACCGCCCGAAGCACTCCTGGCCGACGCCTCTTCCGACGTGACCTTCGCGTCCGTGGAGATGCTAGGCCCCCACCACTACCTCTCCAGCCTGACCCGCACGGACAGCCGGCAGGGCGTGCCAGATCGTGTGGTGGATGAGGTCGTCGAGATCTCCTGGCAGGACTGGGACAACTTCCAGGTCCGCCGGCTGGTCGACGGAGACCCCCAGCGCGAGACGATCGTCGCCGACGGCCATGCCTGGGTGAAGACAGGTGACCGCTGGGATGCTCGGGACGATGCCGAGCCACACCGCCTGCAGCTCCGCACGACCTGGAACACCTGGGACCAGGTCCTGGCCTCGTTCCAGCAGCACATGAAGCTGGTGCCCGCTGGCGACGACATCGTCGATGGGCGGTCCGCGTCCCGCTACACCCTGGAGATGCTGCCCGCCGACCAGGCCCCACGGCCCAAAAGCTGGGGCTTCCAGCCGATCTCTCTCCAGGGCACGGTCTGGGTCGACAAGGCCACCGCGGTACGCCTCAAGGTGCAACTCCAAGCGGTGTCACGGCGCCAGGGATTGACCCAATCGGTGCGCTTCACATTGCAGCGATCGAACATCGGCGAGTTCCAAGAGATCCGCTCGCCGCCTGGCTGATCTCGGGCCCTCGGCGACCGCTTCACACGGGCCTGGGCGCCGTCCAGGACCGCACGAAACGCTCTTGGACCAAGGTCTCGATGGCCCGCGGGTCCCGCGCCGCGCGCACCGTAGCGATGGCCTGATCGGCATCCTGCCCTTGGTCAACCAGCAGGCACGCGGCCACCAGGCCACTGCGCCCCAAGCCCCCCATGCAGTGCACGACCACCCGCTGGCCGCGGTCCAAGTGGTCCTGAACCCAGGCCAAGGTCTTTCGCAGATCACCCGGATCCGGCACGCCCTGGTCGTGGATCGGGTGCTGCCGCACGTCGATCCCCCGAGCCCGGGCCCGAGCGATCAGGTCCGGCACGCCAGCCCAGGCCAGCTCCACGTCGGGGAGCAGACACAGCAAGGCGGCACTCTGCGCCAGGACGTCCAGATCGCGGTCCAGGTCGCGGTGTCGGTCCGATCGCCCCGGGCAGATGGTCAACCCGAAGGACAACCCCGGCAGCCAGTCGACCCGCAGGCGCTGGTTGCGCGCCGCCACAGCCAACACATCGGTCGTGTGGCCGCCCGCCGCGTAGAGTGCCCAGCGACGCTGAAGGGGCGAGGCCTCGTCGAAGTCCATGGTGTGGGCCGCGTAGCGCAAGAGCGCCACGGAGAGCTGCGTCGGGTCGCGGTCTTCGTGGACCAGCCCGGCCACCCGGGCACGCAGCAGGCGCAAGACGCGCCAGGCCCGCAAGAGCTGAGGGGCGCGCACCTGGGCCGGCAGCTCGGGCAGGGGTGCCGCGAGGTCGGCGACACCGCGCAGGGTCTGGGAGAGGGCCAGGGCCTGGGTCAGCTCGTCCTGATCCCGCAGCGGGGTGAACAGGTAGAGCAGGTCGTTCTCGAGCTTGACCAGGTCGCGGATCGCGTGGCCCCGGTGGGTGTGAAAGAAGTCGATCAGCCACACATTGCCCTGGCCGTCGCGCAGGATGTTGGCACCGTTGAGGTCGCCGTGCACAAAGGCGACGAAGTGCTGACTGCCGATGGCCCGGTCGATGGCCCCGAGATCCTGGCGGTAGATCAGGGCCGGGTTGCTGACGGTGCCCCCGCCGGGCAAATCCAGGGAATCACCTGGGTCATGGCCCAGCAGCGCGGTGACCTTCCGAGCGACGCTGTCCGCCCATCGCGCTTCGAAGGTGTAGTAGGCGAGCAGGTTCAGTCGCTCGTAGCGAGCCGCCGCCCCGAAGCGCCCCAAGATGCCGTCGAAGACCCGGTCCAACACGTCGGCGAGCTGGTCGTCGGGCAGCCCCCTCTGGTACAGGTCCTTGAGCGTGTGGACCGGGCCTCGACCCATGGCCGCAAAGGCGTACTTCAGGCCCGCCCGCTCGCCCAGGTCCACGAAGCCCCGCACCGAGGGGGCGTCGTTGCCCAGGATCCCCTCGACCTGTTCAAAAGCGACCCGCTCCTGCGCGATCAAGGCCCGGGGCCCCAGCTTCAACACGGTCGGCGCCAACTGGTGGCCGAGCGGGTCCCAGGCCTGGACCCGGAACACATCGGCACCCGAGAAGCCGCCCCCCAGACGGCGAAGGTCCAGCCGCGTGGCCTCGCGGTACAGGGCACCCACCAGGGGCGGATCGGCGAGCGCTAGCGGGTCGCCCTCCAGGGTGGGGACTGGCCCCTTGGGGGCTGGCGGGAGCGGGATGGGATCGCCATCGGGCACCAGCCAAGAGGCCAGCTCGCCGACGCTGTTGAACACGGTCACGCCCAGGATCCTCTTGAGCTGCTGCAAGGCGTTGAAGTGCTGGCTGCGCGAGGCGCTGGCGGTGAGCGCGCTGCACGTCGCGAGCTGGGTCAGGCCGCAGCGGGTCGCCAGTTCATAGAGCAGGAAGGTGACCTTGGCTTCGGTCCAGACCCCGACCACCGCCACCCGCATGGGCCGCGGCAAATCGGCCAGGATCTGGTCCAGATCGGTGTCCTCGAAGTCGTTGAGGGTCAGGGAGTCAACCGTGCGCTCGTTGGCCCGCGCGCCGATCCCAGCGTCGAGATCGAGGACAAGTTCGGCCCCCCGGGTGTCCCGCAGGCAGTGCTTGCCAAACCGGTCGAGGTGCGCCTGCTGCCGTGGGTCCTTGCTGTCGTGCCAGTCCCGCAGGTGGAGGATGCTGAGCGCGTCCGGCGCCTGCTGGCGAGCCCAGTGCAAGAGCTGCGCGACGGGCCCCGTCGTGGGATCGGAGCCCAGCAGGCGCGCAGACTCGGTCGCGCCCACGTGCAAGGCGTTGGGGAGCGGGTCGTGCGGCCCGATCGCACCAACGAAGTCGCGCTGGAGGCACTGCGTGATCAGCAAGGCGTGGGACACGGCACCGTCCTGATCTCGGGGAGGTCGGGCAGACCAAAAAAGCGGCGCGTGTTGGCCGTCGTGGCCCGCGCCAGATCGACGGGCTCGTGGCCCCCGTAGGTCGCCACCGCACGACAGATCCAAGGGAGCAAGGCCGGCTCGTTGCGGCCGCGCAGCCGCCCCAGGGAGACGCCATGCACGGGGCTGCTGGCCTGCTTGCTCCGCGGCAGATCTCGCGGGCTGAGGAAGGGCGCGTCGGTCTCCAACATCAGCCGGTCGAGGGGGATCACGGGCACCGAGGCTCGAACTGCCGCCGCGCGACGGTCGTCGCAGACCCAGCCGGTGAGCCCGATCTGGCAGCCCAGCTCCAGCGCGGCCCGGGCCACATCCGGGCCATCGGTGAAGCAGTGGACCACGGCCCCCGAGAGGCGGTGGCGGTGGTTGGACAAGATCCCGGCAAAGCGATCCCAGGCGTCGCGCTGGTGCAGAAACACCGGCATCTCCAGGTCTGCAGCGAGCTGGAGCTGCGCGTCGAAGGCGCGTTCTTGCACCGAGCGCGGCACGTAGTCCCGTGCGAAGTCCAGACCGCACTCACCGATGGCGACGCAGCGCGGGTCTTGGGCCAGCTCGGCCAGGCGGCGCAGGGCGTCCCCATCGACCTGGTCCGCGTGGTGCGGGTGGACCCCCGCGGTGGCCCAGGACCACCGGCCATCCGCCAGGGCCAGGCTCTGCGCGCTGTCGTCTACCGTGGCACCGGTCAACACCGCCTGCACCACACCGGCGGCCTGGGCGCGCGCCACGACCGCGGCCCGGTCGCGCTGGAATTGCGGGTGGGCCAGGTTCAGACCGATGTCGATGAGTTGCATCGCGGACATCTATCCAGGCAGGGCCTGGGCCCCAGCGGTTAATTCCAGCCCATGCCCAAGCTCCCCACCATGCCCTCCCTCCCAGAAGTCGCCGCCAGTCTCGGCGTCTCCGAGCACGCCGCGGCCCTGTGTCGCGACAGCGAGCTTATCGACCTGCATATCGACACCTTCATCCCGCCCCGGCTGTGGGGCTACGACCCGCTGGTGCGCCACCGCGCGGCCCTCTTTGGTCGCGCCTTCTTCGGCCACCTCGACACCTACCGGATGGCCGACGGGGGTCTCAAGGGCGCGATGTGGTCGATCACGACCAATCCCTTTCGGACCGCCGCGGGTCGCTGGACCACCTTCCAGCGCAACCTGGCCGAGATCCAAGCCCTGGTCAGCCGCAGCCAGGGCCAGCTCGCGATCGCCCGCGACCTGGCCGAGTACCGCGCCGTACGCGCGACGGGCGCCCACGCCATGATGATCAGCATCCAGGGGGCCAACGCCTTCGACGCCGCCCCCGACGGCTTCGCGTCCATCCCCGACCGTCTGGTCCTGCGCGCGACCCTGGTACACCTGAGCAATTCCCGCCTGGGAACGACGAACTCCCCAAGCTCCGCGCTGCGAAGGGACAAGGGCCTGACCGAGTGGGGGCGCCACGTGGTCCACCAACTCAACCAGGCCCACGCCTTTGTGGACCTGGCTCACGTCCACGCCCAAGGCATCGACGACGTCCTGGAAGAACATGACCAGAGCCAGCCGCTGATCGCCACCCACACGGGTGTCGACGGGGTCCGTCCACACTGGCGCAACCTCTCGGACCGCCACGTCAAGGCCATCGCTGACACAGGCGGCGTCGTGGGCATCATCTTCGCCGAGACCTTCCTGCAACGGCCGGGCGGCCCGAGAGACGGGGCCATGGTGGTGGAGCACATGGAACACGTCGCAAAGATCGGCGGCTGGCAGGCCGTCGCCGTCGGCAGCGACTTCGACGGCGCCATCATCCCACCCCGCGACCTGTATCCCCGCCTGGTGCAGCACATGCTGGACCGGGGCTGGACGGACGAGCACATCCAAGCTGCCCTGGGCGACAACTACCTGCGAGCGCTCGGTCTGCTCCGCCCAGGCAGCCAAGCGCCATGCTTGGGTTAGGCGGGGGGCTGCAAGGAGTCAGCGATGTCTCAGACCAACCCCCATGCTGAGCAAGATGCACTGTATAGCCAGGTTCTCGATGGCCTCCGCCAGTTGCCCAAGGATGCTCGCAAGAAGGCCTTCGCGACTCTGAAGCGCGAACGGGTCGTCGCCGAGGCCAAGGCCACCGAAGAACTGCGCACCTTTCCAAACAGCCACTGGAGCAAGGCCCACCTGCTGGAGCGGATCCCCAATCCGACCGGCGCCGCCTACGAACAGAAGATCCTGATCCCCGAGTTCACCTTCGTCGGCGTGAAGTCCCAACCTGACTTCGGTGAGATGTTGCTCACCTTCTACCCCAACGAATGGACCATCGAACTCAAGAGCCTCAAGGTCTACAAGGACGCCTTCCGCGACAGTGTCGTGTCCTACGAACGCCTGTGCAACGTCGTCTATGAAGACCTGGTCGCCGTCTACCAGCCGCTCCGCCTGCGCACGATGATGATCATGCGCCCCCGCGGCGGCATCAGCTCCTGCCTGACCATCGACAGTGACTGGAAGATCCGCGGCGGCAGTGAGGACTTCAACGACTGGCAGAACAACACCGACCGCTTCGGCTTCGAGATCCACGGGGCCCTGCGCTTGTAGACCGCGGCCCAGACCGCCGGCCGCACATCCTCGAACCGCTCAGACGGCGCGGCGCGCCCTCCAGTCCAGGCTGGACAGCCACGAGAACCACTCCGCCCACGCAGTCTCGCCGGGTTCCGCACGCAGGAAGCGTTCAATCGCCGGGGCGTCGACCGGGTCCAGGGGCTGGCTCTCCATGGCGGCGAGCTGGAGCAGGACCTCGACCCGAGCGGCTCGCGGATCGTGGATGTCCACGCTGGGCAACAGGAGTTGATCGCAGAGCCGCGCGGCCCAGGCCCGCACATCTGCTCGCGACCGCAGGCCCATGCGCCAGGCCGCCAACACCAGCAGCAGGTCCTCGCAGCTTGGCAGGCTGACTTCGATCGGGTCGATCAGCGGATCCAACTCGTCCGAGCTTTGCCCGGCCCCGAGGTGTGTGCCCCCCAGGCCCGCCGCGTGGCGGAAGACCGCGTGTACGCTGGCCCGCCGAACCAGCCCCAGCTTGAGCAAGCGCAAGAAGACGCGATCCCGAGCCTGTGCCGCCGCGGCGCGTTCACCCGCGGTCGTGGCGCCATCGTGGAGCGCCTTGATTGCCTGGAGCTTGCGGCGGAGGGCGTGCTCTTCCATACCCAGAGACTACCCGGCGAGAGCCAGAGTCGAACAAGATTCTCGCCACAAGCGGTCTCAGTGGTCTCAGCGGTCCTTTCTACCCATCACGAGCTGCAGGATGACACCGCCCAGCGTCAGCCCGACGATCAGCAACAGGTCCTGCGAGCGGCCCAGAGCCCAGGCCAGGCACAGCGCCCCGACGGCCGGCGTGAGCACGACCAGCAAGCGCTGGTAGAGGCTTGGAAAGAGCAGCAGACCCACGACGCCCGCCGCCAACTCGAGCGGCCACGGGGTGGGGTCCGAGCTGAACTGGGGCGCGATGGCGTCGACCATGCCGACCGCGACAAAGGCGCCCACGGCGGCGATGGCCAGGCGCTCGGCACTGTAGAGGACGAAGCCCGCGACGATGGCCAGGGCCGCGATGATCGCGACCCGCATCCCATCGGACTCGCCTTGACTGAGGTTCATGCCGACCATCACGCCCGCCGCGATGCCCGGCGCGATGATGGCCAGCTTGTAGATGCGTCGCCCGGCCAGCAAGAGCAAGATCCCCAGCGTGCCCACCCACACCGAGGGGTCGGTCAGGTGTTCCGGAACGTGGCTGAGGACCGAGATGGCCTGGTGACGGACCTGGTTGACGAAGCTCATGTGGCTGCGTACGCCGCTGCCGGTGAAAGCACAAGGCAGGCGCCATGTCCGACCCGGTCACCATCGACCTGGCTCAGCCGATAGGTGGACGGACGCCCTGCCCCGAGGCCCCCATGCACAAGACCCCCATCTTCCCAGACCACACCGCCGCCGGCGCCAAGATGGACATCTTCGGTGACTGGATGCTGCCCGCCGCCTTTCCCCCTGAACCGACCGCGAGCATCGACACCGCGGTCGACGCCGAGCTGGCCGCGGCCAGGCAGGACACGGTCATCTTCGACCTGGCCCCGGTCCAAGCCGTGGTCCTCAGCGGCGACGGCGTGCGGCGCTTCGTCAACGGCATGTTCACCAACAAGTACGCCGACGTGGAGCCCAACCAAGGCCGCCGCAGCGTGATGGCCGACGACCGGGGTCGGGTCGGCGGGCTGGTGGACTGGTACTGCCTGGCCGATGACCGCTTCCTCGGCGTGCTCGAGGGGGTCGACGCGGACGCCTTCATCAAGCGCTTCGCCATGTTCATGATCCTCGATGATATCGAACACCAGGCACTCGAAGACAGCAGCGTCCTGAGCATCCAGGGTCCGGGCACCGAACGCCCTGCTCGGTCGGCTGGGCCTGCCCGCGCCTGCCACAGACCATGGCCACGCCGCCGTGGGCGACGACCAGACCGGCGGCACGCTGCGGGTGATGCGCAAGGACCGCACTGGCCTGGGCGGGGTCGACCTGCTGGTACCCCGACCGATCCTGGGCACCACCTGGGCGGCCGCCCTCGCCGCTGGCGCGACGCCCGCCGGCTGGCTCGCGCTCGATGCCCTGCGGATCCTGGCCGGTCGAGCCGCCTGGCCCCAGGACGGGACCGACAAGTCGATGGTCCACGAGCTGGGCTACAACGTGGACAGCGTCAGCTTCGACAAGGGTTGCTACCTGGGACAAGAGGTCATCAACCGGATCGAGCGACGAGGCGGAATCCGCAAGCGCCTGACCCGAATCCGGATGGACGACAACGCCGTTCCCCCGCTGGGCGCCCAGGTCCGGCTGGGCGAGGATCCCGTGGGCACGATCACCAGCGCGGCGCGCGTCGAGGGGACCGTCTGGGCCCTCGCCACCCTCAAACAGCGCGCCTGGCAGGACGGCACCGAGTTGGTCGTGCAGGCCGGGGGCCAACAGGTCCGCGCGATCGTAGCCGCCGTCGAGTGAAGACCAAGACCACGGGCCAAACCCCGCTCAGCCGCCCCAGTCCGCGACCCGCCAGCCACGGCGCCGGGCGTGTCGCCGCAAGCGAAGGTCCGGTGCCACGACCACCGGGTGACCGACCGCCAGCAGGACCGGAAGGTCACTGAAGCTGTCGGTGTAAAACGTGCAATCACCCAGGTCGATGCCGTGCTTCCGCGCCAGGCTTTCGGCGTAGTGGACCTTGCCGGGCCCAAAGCAGAGGGGTCGCTGGACATCACCGGTGAAGCGCCCGTCCACCACGACAAAGCGATTGCAAAGGGCGTCGTCCAAGCCCAGTTCCTGGCAGGCGATCTCCGAGAGATAGGTGCTGCTGGAGGTCAACAGCACGCAGCGATCCCCGGCCTGCTTGTGCTCGGCGAGGGCGGCACGTGCCCCCGGTCGCACCCGGTCCACCAGATCGTCTCGCCAGAAGTCGAGCGTGCGCGCCCGCAGCACCGACTCGTCTTCGCCCTTGAGGGTGCGC
Source organism: Oligoflexia bacterium (assembly GCA_013152105.1). GTDB lineage: Bacteria > Myxococcota_A > UBA796 > UBA796 > UBA2385 > UBA2385. The sequence continues at coordinate 10,658 of JAADHA010000197.1, forward strand.
ACCGCGTCCGCGATCGCGTCTTCCATCTGGGCCATTCCGAGCTGGTACTTGCCGATCCACCACGCCCCCATCAGCGCTTGGCGGCGGGACATGAAGCCCAGGCGCAGCTCGCGGCGGATCCAGCCTGATGCCGAGTTGACGGACAGGACCGTGCGATCCAGATCGAAGAAGGCCAGGCCGGCCGGGGCGGGCACGGGGGCGGTCACGATCCGGGCTGAGCCACGATTTTCGACGAGGGCTGCCAGGACAGCATCAAGGCGCCGGACAGGCCCTGTGAGAGCTGGTCTCCAGCCAGCCAGACGGGCCACCGGGCGCGTCCCGCCAACTCCAATTGATGACCCAGCGGCACCCGCACACCGGCGGTGGGCCCGAGCTCCAGACCCAGTGGAGCGGTCGCCACCGTGGTGCCGCCCGTCGTCGCGCTGCCACCGGACACCGCCACGTCCAGGCCCAGCACCACCGGTCCCGCCAGGTACCAGGCCCGCGCCTGTTCGCGCCATTGCAGGGTCGAGACCCGCGCCTGGCGACCATCCGAGGAGGTCGCGACGCTGCTGCCACCCGCCAGGCCTGGTGCCAGGCTGAGCATGAGCTTGCGGCTGCGCCAGCCGATCACCGGTTGCAGCGCGGGGCCCTGGTAAGGCGCCAGGGACAGACCGCCCGCCTCGATCACTTCGAGCGAGTCGCCCAGGGAAGCGGCGGACGAATCCGAGGCCGGGAAGCGCTGCAGCTCGAGGCCCAGCACAAGCAGAGAGACAGGATCCATGGGGGCTGCCCTATCGCCCCGCGGGTGCCGCGGCGATAACTGCGACCCATGCCTGATCCAAGCCGCCAGATCGCAGACGCCGACACCAAACCAAGCAAAAAGGGCCCCGGCTGCGGGCTGGCCATCTACGCCTTGCTGCTGCTGGTCATCTGCGCGGTCGGCGTCCTTGGCGTACTGCTCTCCACCTGGAACCTGATCGGCTCGTCGAACCAGGTAAACCCTCTCGAATTGCAATCCGGTTCGGACGTTGCCGCCAGGCGCCTGACCCCCATGCGCGACGCGGGGCTGATCGGCGCCGACGAGCTCCCGCTAGCCTGGCACGACGAGAGCCCCGACATGAGCGGCACCGTGTCCTGCGCCCTGACCATGGACGCCGTGGTGCGACTGGACAAGGGGGACGCGCGGCGGTTGGCGTACGACGAGATGGGCTCGGTCGAGACCCTGAGCGGCGCCGGCGGACAGGTCGTGCTCGTCCACCCCAAGAAGGACGCAACAGACCAGGCAGCGACCGAGATTGCTTGTCGCTTCAACCCCCACGAGGGCGGCAATCGCTTCCTGCGCCAGGTTCAGGTCGAGCTGCTCAAGCGGGAGCAGGGCGGGGGCTGAGGCACCGGGCCGCGGTCAAAACAACCAGACCTTGAGCTTCCAGACGCCCCAGATCAGGCCCCCGGCGACGCCCGCGGCGGCGAAGGTCCCGGACTCGTCGATGGGGCAGGAAGCGCCACAGGCGAGCGCCGTGGCAGGCTGAAACAGGGCAAGCACCAGGGCCAGGACCATGGCGAGAGCGAGCACCAGGGCGGCACGGGCGACGAGGCTGAGCTCCCCTACGGAGGAAGCCATTGACCCCGCCGTGGCCGCGCTGGCCGCGGTGGCCGCGGTGCCGGAAATACTGGAGAAGCTCAGGATGCGCCTGTCGTGAAACTCAACCGCTGCAGCGTTGTGCAGTACCGCGATCTCGTCTACCAGGGCGTTAGCTGAAATGAGGCTACGCTCGTGCTATAGAATCGGCGTTAGGCCAAGCTGAATACTTCCCCAGTTCCCAATCCACGGCTTCTCCCTTGCCCTTCAAGTACCGAGCCCACCATACCGGCACCT
>JAADHA010000313.1 GCA_013152105.1 Oligoflexia bacterium
AGCGATGGTTGCTGGCGCGCTGCGACGGGTTGATCGCAAACTGCGGCGGCACCTTGAAGCTGTGGGAAGAGACCCACGGCCAGGCCCTACCCGACGCGGTGGTCGTGGCCCACAACGCTGTCTCGGCCAGCCGCAGACGCGGATACCGGCCCCCCGAAGCCGTGATCCGCTGCGTCGGCTCACTGCGCGCCTACAAGGGTGTCGCGGCGCTGGTCCAGGCCGCCAGCCAGCTCCCCCTGCTGTTGGAGCTGGTGGGCGGAAGCCCGGACGAGCAAGCAGCACTGGGCCCGGTCCCCGCCAATGTACACCTGCGCCCTCCGGTTCCCTACCCCGCCGTCCCCGACCTGTTGGCCAGCAGCGCGGCCCTGGTCCTGCCCTTGGCCGACAACCTCTTTGGCCGCCAGCTCACGTCGCCCCTCAAGCTGTGGGACTACCTGGCGACCAGCGCGCCGATCATCGCCCCCGACCTGCCCACGGTCCGAGAGATCGCAGAACTCAGCCAGACCACGATCCACACCTTTGATCCGGCCCACTCCGCGTCGCTGATCGACGCCGTGCGGGCCGCACTCCAGGCCCCGCTTCGCAGCCCCAGCGTGCGGACCTGGCACCAACGTGCCCAACAGACCCTGCCGGTCCTGCTGGGACCGGAGTCGCGGTGAGGATCCTCTACCTGCTGCGCTACTACCCGACCCTCACCGAGACCTTCGTGTATCGGGAGATCGACGAGCTGGTCGCCCGAGGGCACCAGGTGATTGTGGCCGCGCTCGGTCGCCGCGCCGACGGTGCGCTCCAGGTCGAGCCACCGAGCGCCCCGATCCTGGCCATTCCGCGCCACCCGCTGACCGGACGCCTGGCTCGCCAGAGCCCCGGACAGGCCTGGCTCCACCAGGTCCGAGGCAAGCGGGACGCCGACCGCCTGCCCTGGCTGCTGGCCCGAGTCCGCGGCATCGACCGCGTCCACGCGCACTTCGCCGGGGGCGCCGCGGAGTGGGCGCACGCCATTGCCCTCGACACCGGCCTGCCCTACTCGGTCACCGTCCACGCGGTGGACCTCTTTCGCCCACGGCCCAGCCTCGACCAGGTCCTGGCGGCGGCCGAGCTCGTCATCACCATCGCCGATCACCACCGCCGGCTGCTGGCGGATCGCGGGGTCGAAGCCCGGGTCGTACACTGTGGGCCCAAGCTCGAGAGCTGGCAGCTCGGTCCCTCGCCTGAGGGAGCCCTGCGCGCCATCGCCATCGGCAGAAACGTACCCAAAAAGGGGCTGGACCTGCTGATCGACGCATGGCAGGCCCTCGACCGGCCCCAGGCCAGCCTGGAGCTGGTCAGCGATCTCCCCGACCCGGGCCTGCCGGGCATCGTCGTGTCGGGGCTCCTGCCCCCACCGATCGTACGCCAGCGAGTAGCCGCGACCAACCTGGTGGTGCTGCCCTGTCGGCGGGCGCCCGATGGCGACATGGACGGCATCCCGGTGTCGCTGATGGAGGGCTTGGCCGCCGGTCGGGGTGGTCACGACGACGGTCTCCGGCATCCCCGAGTTGGTCGACGAAAAGGTCGGCTGGCTGATTCCTCCTGACGACCCCGCGGCCCTGAGGGACGCCCTGCGACGGGCCCACGACCAGCCCGAGCAGCGATCAGCCCGGGGCAAGGCGGGACCGGCTCGCCTGCGGGAGCGCGGCTTCACCCTCGACGCCCAGGTCAGCGGCCTGGTGTCGGCTTGGAACATCAGAAAGCATTGACGACGGCGTTATCCGCGGCCATGTTGCAGGGAGTTCACTTGATGTCGCGCGCCAATTCAGGCACTTCTACGGCACCGAAAACTCCTGAATCCCCGCGCCGCCTCAGCACTCGGAGCCCTCATGCGTCACGCCCTCCTCGTACTCACCGCTGCGGCAGGCATCACGGCCTGCGGCTCGGACTACAAGGTCTCCCCTGATCCAGACCAGAACACGGGCGTCGACTCGGGCGTTCCAGAGACGACAACGCCGACGACCCCCACGACGCCTCCCGTGGACACCGGCACCGCTCCGACCACCGACGAACCGGGGCACCCCATCGCCGTCTGCAGCGTGTCGCCAAATCCAGTGACGCCGCCCTTCGAAGCCGCGATATGGGACGGCTCCGATTCCTACGATCCCGGTGGTGGCACCATCATCGACTACACGTGGACGCTCATCTCCCAGCCCGATGGCTCGGCACTGACCATCACCGGGGCTGCGGTCAGCGCCCCGATGACGCCGCTCATCGCCGGGACCTACACCGGGCAGCTTGTGGTCACCAATGACGCGGGCGTCCCGAGCGACCCCTCGAAGCGATCCCCGCCGAAGACCTGTGGGTAGAAATGTACTGGACCCACCGTGGCGACGACATGGACCTTCACCTGATCGCACCCGGCCACGACGCCAGCGACGTCACCACAAACTGGGACTGCTACTACGGCAACTGCGTGGGCCGAGGCCTGAGCTGGGGCGCCACTGGATCGGCAGATGACCCCACACTGGACTTGGACGACATCGCCGGTACCGGACCTGAGAACATCAACATCGACTCTCCCGAAGACAGCAGCTACCTGGTCATCGTGCACGACTACCCAGGCAGCGTCTACATCGGCGAGAACGATGTCACCGTGAACATCTATCTGGACGGCTCGATGATCTGGACCGGCACGCGCAACATCGACGACGAAAACGCCTACGTGCCGATCGCGACCATCGACTATCCCACGCGCACCGTCACCGAGCTCTAGGACTCGTCGGCACGCCGCAGTCGAGACGCTGCGGTGTGGCGGAACCGGACCGGGGCGCAATAGGACGCCTCCTGCAACCCCGGAGCCCCCATGCCCTCGCTGTTCCTCCTCGCCCTCTCGACCCTGGCCTGCAGCAACGGCAAGTCAGGCAGCGACGCCTACTTTGGTGACTGGTCCTGCCAGTACCAGCCCTGGGACTGGTATGGCGATACCGTGCAGGCGGCGCTGGCCGCTGACCCGGACGGGGCCTTCGACTTTGACCCGCCCAGCGAGCTGCTGACCAACCGGCAGGGGACCTACGGCTTTGAGACCGGCGACCTGAGCTGGACTTCCAGCTACACCGACGGCTACTACGGTGTGCAGGGCGCGCTCGACGGCTACGGCACCATCTACGGCAACGGCGATGTCGACCTGCTCTACAAGACGACCTTCGAAGACGTGTTGGGCGAGACGACCGCCAGGCGGGTCCGGGCCGAACGACAAGGTTGTACGAGCACCTCGAAGTCCTGGGACATCGGCGTGGACGATGACATTGAGACGGTTCCATCCGAAGACCCGTTCATCTGGTCCACCGAGATCGTGGCCGACGACCGGGTCGAAGCCCACGCGGAACAGACCAACAGCGACGGCGACTGGACCTACGACCGCGTATTCTCGTCCGACCTGAGCACGACGACCACCTTCTCGACCGCCGCGGGGGATGTCTCGGGCGAAACCACCTTCTACAGCAACGGCGAGGGCGAGGCGACCCAGACCTGGCTCAGTAGCGACTACGACTACGACTACCAGATCTCCTACTACATCGACGGCAGCCGCTCGATCCTCAACACAAGCTACGACGCCGGCACCACGAACCAGTACAGCCAGTGCGACTACACCCTCTACTACGACGGCACGGGCGACGGGAACTGCACCTATGCTCTCGACAGCGGCACCATCTCTTGCGACCTCAGCATCACCGAGACGGCCTGCACGCTGGACTGCGGGTCCGATGGCACCTACGACTGCTGAGGGCCCGCTTCCACGCGTCGGGATGACCTGATGAACTCGATGACCGGCTACGGACGAGGCGAAGCGACCAACGGCGATATCGCCGTGGTGGTCGAGATGAAGAGCGTCAACAACCGCTTCCTCGACGTGCAGCTCCGCGTGCCCCGCGAATACCTGCTGCTGGAACCTCGCGTAACCGAGCGCCTCAAGGCAGCCCTCAGTCGAGGTCGGGTCGACGTCTTCATTCGCCGCACCTCGTCCGAGAGCACCCAGCAGGTCCAACCCGACACGGCCTTGGCCGAGTCCTACCTCAAGGCCATGGAGGCCGTGGCCAAGCACCTCCAGCGCCAACCCGATGACGTCCCGGTCGCGACCGTCCTGGAGCAACCTGGCGTGCTCACCCTGGTCGACCGTGACACCGACGCGCTGGCCGAGTGGGACGTGGTGTCCGCCGCGCTAGAAGCCGCGGTCACCGAGCTCTTGGAGATGCGCCAGACCGAGGGCCAGGCTCTCCAGCAAGACCTGCGACACTACCTGGACCAGCTCCTGCGCCTGCGAAGCCAGGTCGCCGAACAGGCCGAGGGCGTGGCCGACCGCCTGCGACTGCGACTGGAGAGCCGCATCAAGAAGCTCCTGGCGGACCGCTTCGACCCAAACCGCTTGGCCCAGGAAGCCGCCATCTTGGCCGACAAGGCCGACATCAGCGAAGAGTTGGCGCGGATCGTCAGCCACGGCACGCAGTTTGATGCCGCGCTGGGCAGCGACCAGCCCGTGGGGCGCAAGCTGGAGTTCCTGCTCCAAGAACTCAACCGCGAGATCAACACGATCGGCAGCAAGTCGGCCGAGCACCCGATCGCCGCGCGCGTCGTGGACATGAAGAGCATCGCCGAGCGCATGCGCGAACAGGCGGCCAACGTCGAGTAGCAGCCCTGCCCTGCGCGGATCCCGCCGCGCCCGCCTGGTGCCGCCGCCCGGACTTGCCCTTTGCAAGCCTGCGGCCAGGTCGGATCCCGGCGCCTCGGGCCCTCTCCCTCTCAGCCACCCCCAAAGATCGGTTAGAGCGCCCCACTGCCGGGAGCCCCTCATGAGCATTGCCCTGCGCACATGGCCTCGCCCTGAACGCGGGGCCCTGTTCGTCGTCAGCGGCGCCAGCGGAACGGGCAAGACCACGCTGGTGCAGGAAGCCCTGCGGCACATCCCCGGGCTGGGTTTCTCGGTCAGCGCGACCACCCGCCCGATGCGACCCGGCGAAGTAGACGGCCGCGACTACCACTTCATCGACCGGCCTCGCTTCGACGCCATGGTCAGCAGCGGCGAGCTGCTGGAGTGGGCCGAGGTCTACGGTCAGCGCTACGGCACGCCGCGCGCACCCGTCGACGCCGCCATGGCCCGGGGGGACAGCGTGTTGCTGGACATCGACGTCCAGGGGGCGCGCCAGGTCCGGGCCGCAATGCCCCAGGCCGTCACGATCTTCGTGCTTCCACCGGACATCCAGACCATGGAGCGTCGCCTGCGGGCCCGGTCGACCGACAGCGATGCCGTCATCGCGCACCGCATGGCCAACGCCCAGAAACAGCTCGCGGGGGCGGCCGAGGTCGACTTCGTGGTCGTCAACGATGACCTGGAGAGCGCGCAGGATCAGCTCCAGGCTGTGCTCGTGGCCGAGCTCTGCCGTCGCAGTCGTCATCCATCCATGATCGCCCGCTTTACGCGCTGACAGGCCCATGATCCCGCGCAACAGGCTGCACCGCCGGGCCATTCCCTGACAGCAGGCTGTGTCCGCGCCCCATCAACGTGCATACTGTGCCGACACGCCTGCTCGCCCCGCGCGGACTGGCTTGCCTTCCCCCTGCCGGCTCTCCGCCGGCTGCCTCGCGTCTCGTGGCACCGGCTCCATGCGGCTCAACGACATCCTGGACACCGTCTCTTCTTACGCGCCGGGGGCAGACCTCGACGTGATCATGCGGGCGTACATCTACGCCGGCCGGGCACACGCCGGTCAGCTCCGCAAGAACGGCGAGCCCTACCTCATCCACCCCATCGCCGTCGCCGGGGTCCTGGCCACCATGCACATGGACGTGGACACCATCGCGACCGGGCTGCTGCACGACACGATGGAAGACTGCCTGGTCACCCGCGACGACATCCAGCTCCTCTTCGGTGATGACGTCGCGGACCTGGTCGATGGCGTCACGAAGATCGGCAAGCTCAAGTTCCGCTCCAAGGAAGAAGCCCAGGCCGAAAACTTCCGCAAGATGGTCCTGGCCATGGCCAAGGACGTGCGCGTGATCCTGGTCAAGCTGGCGGATCGCCTCCACAATATGCGCACCATGCAGCACATGCCGCCCGATCGGGCGACGGCGATCAGCCAAGAGACCCTGGACATCTTCGCGCCGATCGCCAATCGGCTGGGGCTGTCGCGGATCAAGTCCGAGCTGGAAGACCACTGCTTCCAGTATCTGCACCCCGTGATCTACACCGATCTGACCGCCCGCTACGACGCCGGCGCACCACAGCGCGACGCCTACATCGCGCAGACCCGCGAGATCATCTACCAGCACCTGCTGGAGAACGGCATGACCTGCCAGGTAACGGGCCGCTGCAAGCACCTGCACAGCATCTACAACAAGATGCAGGCCCAGCACCTGGAGTTCGAGCAGGTCCACGATCTGTTGGCCTTTCGGGTCATCGTGCCGCAGCTCGGCGACTGTTGGACCGCCCTCGGCTACATTCACCAGCGCTGGCGGCACCGCCCCGAACGCCTCAAGGACTACATCTCTCAGCCGAAGAGCAACGGCTACCAGTCGCTGCACACCGTCGTTGTGGGGCCCGACGGTCGGGACATCGAGATCCAGATCCGCACCGAAGATATGCACCGCATCGCCGAAAACGGGATCGCGGCCCACTGGCGCTACAAAGAAGGCCACCTGGCCCTCTCGCCCGATGACATCAGCAAGATCGCCCGCCTGCGCGAGCTCTTCGAAGCCGCCAACGACATCGACGACCCGGACGAATTCCTGGCCACCGTCAAGGTCGACCTGTACCAGAACGAAGTCTACGCCTTCACCCCGGCCGGAGACGTCAAGTTCTTCCCCCAGGGCGCGACCATGCTCGACTTCGCCTTCAGCGTCCACACCGCGGTGGGCAGCCACTGCACTGGCGCCAAGATCAACGGTCGGATGGTACCGCTGCGCACCGCGATTCAAAGCGGCGACACCATCAAGATCCTGACCAGCGACGACCAGGAACCCAGGCGGGAATGGCTGGAGTGGGCCCGAACCGGCCGCGCACTGTCCAAGATCCGTCGCCAGCTACGAGAAGAAGAGCGCGAGCAAGCCCGCACCCTGGGCCGCGAGATGCTTGGAAAAGAGCTGGCTCGCTTCGGCACCACGATCGCCAAACAGACCAAGGCCGGCACCCTGGCCAGCGCGGCCAAGAAAAACAGCTATCGCAAGCTCGACCACCTCTACCTGTCCATTGGTCAGGGCCAGGTCACCGCCCTGCGCATCGTCCGCGAGATGATCCCCGATGTCGTGGACAAGGCCGAGCAGAGTGAACAATCCCAGGGTGTGTTTGGGCAGATCATCCGCAAGCTGCGCAGCCCACGCCAGAGCCCTGTGCTCATCGCAGGCCAGTCCGACGTGCTGGTCACCTACGCCCGTTGCTGCAGCCCCCTGCCTGGCGAACCCGTCGTGGGCTACATCACCCGAGGGCGCGGCATCACTGTTCACAGTCGTTCCTGCCCTCAGCTTCTGAACAAAGACCCCGAGCGCCGAATCCCGGTCGAGTGGCAGTCCGATAGCCGA
>JAADHA010000200.1 GCA_013152105.1 Oligoflexia bacterium
AAACCCCAACCAGGGTGAATCGCGCTGCAGTGTTCGAGCTCGGCGGCAGCCACCAGGGCCGCCGGGTCCAGGTAGGCCCGCCGATCACCCAAACGCACCACGGCGTCGGCCTGCTGCAGGTAGGACAGGTCCAGGTCCGCGTCGGTCGCAGCCGCGACAACCTGGACACCCAGCCTGCGGCAGGTACGGATCACGCGGGCGGCGACCTCGCCCCGATTGGCAACCAGGATGCGGCGGAACACGTTGATCTCGTGGCCAGAGGGACGTGCCGCTTAGCCCACAAGCAGCGCGCCCGCCGATCCCCACCGTGACAAGCCGACACCGCTGATGACCTGGCGCGACGAGCCGGGACATCTCGATACGCCCGCTTCGACCCGATGCGCCTCGCCCGCAGCTATGTTCCAGGCGTCGCTGCGGCACCGCCACAAAACCCACACGGCGGACGCTCCAGCCATTTGCCCTCGGCGGCGCGGAGCCGCCCCTGCGCGGATTGGCCGTGCAGGGCCGCGGCGCCGAGGGCCTTGGCCCCCATTTGTGTCTTGTCGGGGCCCAAAAAAACACCTGCTTTTTGCGGCTCGCTCCACATCGGCGCTCCCATGTGCCATCGTCGGCTTCGCCAATTGGGATGCCCTGGTCTCAGGCCACCCTGTCTCCTGGAGCGAAACCATGCTGATCCTCCTGCTAGCGCAGACCGCACTCGCCCAGACCGCGCCCACGCAGCCCGCGATGAACGCGCAGAACTACACACCTCCCATCGACTCCGAGATGTTGATGTGGACCAACGACGCGTCCAGCAAGCCCGATGGCTACTTCGGCGCGCGTCTCTGGGCGAACTACGCAAAGGATCCCCTGGTCTACCAGTTCTCGGATGGCACGACCGCCGATGAAGTCCTGGTTGGCGATCTCCTCCAGCTCGATGCCATCGCCAGCATCAGCTACTCGCGCCTGCGACTGGGCGTCGACGTTCCGCTCTACATGATGGCGACCGGCACGCAGGTCAACACGGGCACCGGCCTGGGTGACATGGCGCTGGACCTCAAGGGCAGCGTCCTGGACACCGACCACGACGCCTTCGGGCTGGCATTTGGGGGTCGCATCACCCTGCCCACCGCGACAGTGGACGCCCCGCTGGGCGCGCCCGCCCTGAGCGGAGCGCTCCAAGCCATGGTCGACAAGCGCGTGGGCGACCTGCTGTTCGCCGCGAACCTCGGTACGACCTTCGGTCCCGAGATCGCGCTTGAAAACGTCACCATCAACGATCAGTTCTTCTGGCGTGGCGGCCTTGGCTATGCCCTGACGCGCAACGCGGGTCTATCCCTGGACATCGCCGGGCAGTCCGCCTACTCCGCACCGCTCTCCAACGCTGCCAGCTCACCGATCGAGGGCATGCTGGGTGGCTGGGGCCGACTGGGCAATGTCGTGTTGCGCGGCGGCCTGGGCACGGGTCTGACGGCCGGGATCGGCGCGCCGGACTTCCGGAGCGTGTTCAGCGTGGCCTACGAACGCCCGACCGACCTGGACACCGATATGGACGGCATCTACGATGTCGACGACCAGTGCATCGACCAGCCCGAGGACAAGGATGGCTGGAAGGATGACGACGGCTGCCCCGACCCGACGACAAAGGTCATGGTCCGCTTTGTCGATGAAGACGGCTACGCGGTCGAAGGCGTCGGCAGCACCATCTCCGGCGATGGAATCGATCCGATCGTCAAGGACGGCGCCTATGAAATCGCGCTGAACAGCGGCCGCTACCACCTGGTCGCCCAAGCAGCCGGCTTCGAAGACCTGGTCATGGACACGAACATCCCCCAGATCGCCCAGCAGGAACTGGTCGTGACGATGAAGGCCTTCCCGGCGACCTTGGTGATCAAGACCAACACACCGGATGGCCGAGCGATCGCCAGCCGATGGAGCATCGGTGACGAATTCCACAACTCGCCCCGAGGCCTGTCCGAATCCCAGGTCAAGGCCGGGCAGTATGTGCTGCACGTCCAGGCCAAGGACTACAAGATCATCCGCCAGCCCCTCGCGCTGGCCCCCGGCGAACGCAAGGAACTGCAGTTCACCCTGGAACCCAGCAAGATCGTGGTCACAAAGAAGCAGATCGAGCTGAGCGAAGAGGTCTACTTCGACACCGGCAAGGCTACGATAAAGCCTGAGAGCTTCTCCATGCTCGGCGAAGTGGCCGTGGTCCTTCTGGACAACCCCGACATCGCCCTGCTCAGCATCGAAGGCCACACCGACTCGCGGGGATCGGCAAGGGCCAATCAGGTCCTGTCAGAAGCCCGCGCCGCCAGTGTGCGCCAGTTCCTGATCGACAAGGGCGTCGATGCCTCCCGTCTGAAGAGCACCGGCTACGGCGAGTCGCGCCCCCTGGTCAAGGGCAATAATGCCGCGGCCTGGGCCAAGAACCGCCGAGTTGATCTCCGCATCGAGAAGCGCACCGGCAAGTAGCGCTCGTTCTGAACCCCTCGTCCTGAACCCTGGAAGGGCTGGTGGTGACTGTGCTGCTTGTGCCTGCTCTGCTGGCTGTCACGCTGTCGTGTGCCAGGACGGCCACACAAGTCCGTCCGCTCCTGCAGCCTCAAGCGTCCACGGCGCTGGAGCCCGCTGAACTGGTGGCCGCAGCGGATCTGGATGGCGATGGTCGCGATGAGATCGTGCGCGTCCGCCACGAGACCGCCTGGTGGGGAGACCAGCACGCCGACCTCGGGGGCATCCCGCAGGCGACCGCGCGGGGCGATATCGACGGCGACGGTCGGCAAGAAGCGCTGATCGCGACCGGGATGGGCCGAGGAGAGCTGCATGTGCCCGCCCGGCTCTGGGCGATCTCTGCCCAGGGCGCCGACCTGTTGTGGGAACAACAGGGCGAGCGCGCCCAAGTGACGGATCTCCACGTCCTGCCGGACCCCTCGGGGGGACCCGACCGGATCTTCCTGGCGACCTTCGTGGACCGCCGCATGGTGGCTGGCGGATTCCTCAAGGACGGCGTGCTCGATATCCAACACAAGGCCGCCCTGGCCCTGTGCATGCTTCCGGTCGATGCCGGCCTGTTGGTCGGCCGACTCTACGGGGACCAGCCCAAGAGCCCCGGTGACCTCAGGCTGGTCGGAGAGACCACCACCACCATCCCCACCCTGCGCGGCGTGCGCGCCCTCGCGGCAGCGGACCTGGATGGGGATGGGCTCCAGGACTACGTCATCGCCGATGGTTGGCACTTCGCCTACGGCCAGCAGGCCGACAGCACCGTGCGTATCGTGCCGGGGGACGGCAGCCCGGCGCGTGTCATCGCCCGCCTCGACGACAGCTACACCGTGAGGCACCTCGACATCTTCACCCCACCCGACGGTGGGCCACCGGTCATCCTGGCGACCGCCTCTCACCAGATCGTGCTGCTCCAGCGGGACAAGCTCGGGTGGGCCCCGGTCAAGTTGGCAACCGCGACAGAAACCGACAACGCCGTCCTGGTCGCCGACGGCGCGAAACTCTCGGTCGTCGTGAGCGGCCAGCCCGCTCGACGCGTGCCACTGGCCCGCGGCACCGCTATGATCGCAGAGTGAATGCCCAAACCGAAATCGCCGCCCTCTCTCTCCTCGCGCTGACCGCTTGCGCCCACCAGGGCGCGACCACCGATGTGGTGGGCCCCCGTAGCAGTCGGGTGGACATCTACAAGCCCTGGCCCGGCGCCGACAAGCTCTATGTCCCCGTCGATCTCGGCGACGGTACGCCCAGGATGATGCTGTTGGACAGCGGCGCTGGGGTGACCCTGTTGACGCCTGATGTCGCCGATGCGCTGGGACTCTCGCTGTCTCCTCAGGTCTCCGAGTACATGCAGGTCAGTGGCGTGCTCGAAGCCCGCACCGCCGTCCTGCCCAAGCTGACCATCGGCCGCCAGACCCTGGCCAATGTCCAGGTCGCGGTACCCGTGGCCCCGGTACATGATCGCGCAGGGGGCGTCGCGATCGCCGGCTTGCTGGGTGCGAATGTGCTGTCGCGCTTCCAGATCGTGGTCGACTACCCGGCCAACCGACTGGAATTGCACCACGCTGGGACACAACCGCCCCCCGAAGGCGCGGCCCCCCTCTACTTCGACGGCCAACACGCCATGACCGGCATCGTCCTGGTGGGCCAAAGAGACGGGGTCACGGCCAAGCAACAGCTCCTGGTCGACATCGACACCGGATCCCGCGGCCTGTGGCTGTTCGGCGAGCTCAGCGACGATCTGGCGTCCCTGGCCAGCGAGGGACTCGAGCCCGTGGTGGGCGTCAGCAGCGCCGAGGACATGCCCATGTCCGCGCTTCTGCGCACCACCCGACGCATCCCTGTCATCCAGGTCCATGCCGGCGGCACCATCATCGACCGCAAGCTCGATGCCACCTGGACTTCGTTCGACCAGCCCGCGTTGGGGCTCACGACCCCGTCTCCTGGGCTGCTGGGGCACGCCCTGCTCGACGGCTATCGCGCCGTCCTGGACTACCAGGCCCAGCGTTTTGCCTTGCTTCCACCACGGTCCACGCGGCCCGAACACGACATCAACCAGTGGCAGCTCCGCAGGCTGCGGCACAGTCACGATGCCGACCGGCGCCTGAGAATGGCCGAACTCCAGTCATGGATGGGCGATCTGGACCAGGCCCGCCACAGCCTGGAGAGACACCACGCCCGCCATCCCGACGATGACCGCGGCACCGTGATGCTGGCCCGAATGTGGCGCCTGAACGGCGACGCCGATGCGGCCCTGGACCTGCTCTCCAAGCTCGATGGCGCCGCACTCGCCAAGCAGGGCGAGCTGGACGCCGTCGTCAACAGCATGTGGCTTCGGGGCCAGTCGGACCAGGCCCTGGCTCTCGCACAACAGGCCGTCGCGGCGCTCCCTGATAGCCAAGAAGCGTGGGTCTCAATGGCCGACGCGGGCCGCGCCGCCGGCAAGCTCCCCGCGGCACGCCAGGCGCTCTTGCGGGCCAACACCTTGGCCGAGGCCCCCGACGGAGACCTGCTGCGGCGGGCCTGGATCGCGACCGAAGAGGGCGATGTCTTCGGAGCACTCACCCACCTGCGGCGGCGACTCGAGATGCAACCCAGCGGCATGATCACGCCGTGGTTCTACGCGCCACTGGCGGTGGAAAACAACCAGATCCCCTTGCTGCTCGAAGACCTGGATCGGACCCGGGCCCGCCTTCACCCCGGAGAAGGCGGGTTGGACTTCCTGGCCGCCGCCTACCAGCGCGCTGGGCGCACCAAGCTGGCCCACACCCTGGTC
>JAADHA010000235.1 GCA_013152105.1 Oligoflexia bacterium
CCCTCGAAAACTACCTGATCATCAACACCGGCGACACGATCTACGGCAGCACGGACACCTTCACCGCACCGGAAGGCTCCAAGAGCTTGAAGGTCTGGGGGCAGTTCACCGGCTGGGCCAACGAGACCCCCATCTACCAGTCCTTCGCCGCCACCACCGGACAGACCTACACCCTGACTGGCCGGATCTACCAGCATCCCGACGACCCCATCATCGGCGACCAGACCTATGCGGCGCTGGCCGTGAAATTCTACACCGCCGACTACGGCGACTCGGACATCCACGAGTCCGATCACTTTGTCTCAAGCAGCCCGACCGACGCGTGGGTGGAGCTGACCGCGACTGGCACCGTCCCCGACGGCTTCACCATCGCCCAGGCCGCGGTGGAGTTCATGCACTGCTACGGCGAAGCCGAAGGTGACTGCTCCGATGGCGGGGCTGTGTACTTTGACGAGCTGAGCTTCTCGACCGAATGAAGCAACGGACCGGAGCGGCGCGAGATCTCTGCTCCGCGGGCAACTTTCCATCCGAAGCTCTGCAAAAACGCCCGACAACTGTATACTCGGTCTCGCAGGCTGCGCTCATCGTGGCCCACCCGCGCGGGCATCGGAGGTCCGCCCGCGCAGTGCATCTCCAACCAGTGCATCTCGACCCAGCGAGGACACCTTCATGTCGTCGGGCAGCAGCCTACGCCACCGCTACTACCAGATCTCTTCTGGCACGTCTCTCGCGGGGACGGCTCGACGCTTGCATATGGGCTCAAAGCCTGACCCCCACGGCATGACGGACCCGAAAGAACCAGATCAACCGGCTACCAATAGTCGCTCCGAGGGCGCCACCTGGGACCCCCAGTCGGGCGTCGGGCTGGGCAACCAGCCGTGGACTGCCGAAAAGGCGCCAACCCCGCCCAGAGAGTTCAGCGCAGGGGACCGCATCGCCGGTCGCTATGAACTCCTCAACCAGCTCGGCGCCGGGGGCTTCGGATCGGTCTGGGAGGCCCGAGACCTGTTGGACGGCAGCCGGGTCGCGGTCAAGCTCAGCCGCATCCTGCGCCAGGTGGACCGCGGCCGGGCACGCGCCGAAGTCACGGCCCTGCGGCGCCTGCGCCTGCCTGGCGTGGTGGCATTCCGCGACGAGGGCGAAGTGGCGGAAGACAGCCAGGTAGTCTTCGTCGTGATGGACCTGGTCGAGGGCGCCCCCCTCTTCAATCGCCAACGCACCTACACGTGGGCCGAGATCGCACCTCGAGTGCTCGCCCTGCTCGAGATCCTCTCCAGTGTACACCTCGCGGGCGTCGTCCACCGTGACATCAAGCCGGCCAACATCCTGTTGGACGCGCTTGGCCGTCCGGTCCTGCTCGACTTCGGCCTGGCGATTGGCAAGGCCGTGGCTGACAAGGTTTCCGGCCACGCCGTCGGCACCATCCGCTACGCTTCGCCCGAACAACTCTGTGGCATGGATCTCGACCCACGGGCTGATCTGTACAGCCTGGGCATCATGGTCTACCAAGCCCTCACGGGCACGCTGCCCCACGGCAAGTCCCGGGGCCGTACGATCATCCGCGCTCGGGTAAAGGGCACGCCAAACCCCATCGGGCCCCTGGTGCCTGGTCTGCCCGCGGCGGTCGCCAGTGTCGTGGACGCGCTGGTGGCCCGGTCCCGAGACGACCGCCCGGCCAGCGCGATCGATGCCCTGATCGCCCTGGGCGGACAGGTGCCCGGCAACCTCAACGACAAGGCCTTCGACGCGCTCCCCGCCGACCGCCCGGCCACCCCCCAAGAACTGCGCTTCCTGTTCGCGGGCCCCGACGGCTTCTTCCATCTGGTCGAAGACGGCGCCAAGGTGCTCTACCAGCGCACCGGTGGCGATCACCGCCGGGTCGGAAATGAACTCTCGGCCTGGATTCGCAGTGGACTGGCGCACTGGAACAAGGACCAGGTCGTGGTGGACCGGGTCGCGCTGGATCGACTGCAGCAAGATCTGCGGCTGGGCATCGCTCCACCCCTCCCGGCCAGCTTGTCAGCGGATGCCCGCACGCTCCTGGACTGGTGTCGACGGGCCTGGCCCGAGACGACGAACGCCGTGCTCCTGGCGGTCACACAGTGGCCTCCCCAGCGCCTGGACCGGGCCCGACAGGAACTCTTCACCCATGGCTTGGCTTGGCAGGACGACGCCGACCACACCCTGGTGCAACCACAAGAATATCCCGGCCTCGATCCCGTACAGGAAGCCGCTGCCCACATGCGCCTGGCCAAACGCAGCACCTCGGGCACGCTACAACGCCTGTACCACCTGCAGGCCGGGGGAGCGCACGCGTCCACGGTCACAGAAGAAGCCCTCGCCACGGTCCAGGCCCTCCGAGTCGATGGACGGATCGGGTCCGCGCTGGCCGTGCTGGACCTTGCCCTGGCCTTGGCCCGCGCACAACCCGAAAACCCGCACGAAGCCGCGCTGGTGGTGCAGTACGTCAAGGTCTCCCTGGCCAGGGAGAACACCGCGGCCGCGGACCGAGCCCTCTACGAACTGGGACGGACTCGATCTCGCACGCCGACCCTCGTCCAGGCCGAACAACTGGTACGGGTGTGGCGAGCGATCGAGGATCGGGACCACCTCCGCGCCACGGATCTGCTGCGGAACCTGCCCCCCTTCGATGACGAAGACCTCGAGATCTGGCGAGGCGGCGCGATGCAGGCCATCGCCAAGAGAAAAGGCCCGGAGACGACCGAGAACGAGCTGGAGCGCCTGAAGACCTGGGCCCAGGCCGGCGGCGAAGAGCGCCTGGCCAAGTGGCATGGCTGGCTCGGAAATCTGCGCTATTCCCAGGGTCGCTTCGCCCAGGCGGCGCCCCTGCATCTCGAAGCGGCGAAGCGCAAGCGCTGCCTCGATGCGCGCCTGGCGTCGCTGCTGGATGCGGCCTGGGACCTGTTGGACGGACAGGATCCTGATCAGGCCGTCTCGGTCGCCCGCAGCGCCCGGTCCCTGGCGCGCCGGCTGGGGCATCCCACCTATGAAGCCCAGGCCGTCACCATCCTGCGTGCCGCCATGTACCGCGGCGACACCACGGGCGCAGCCGATCCCTCTCTGGTCGAAGCCGCGGCCCCGCTGGGCCCCAGCGCCCTCGGCCTGATCGCCCTGACCGAGGCCGCCGTCGCCTGGCGAGACGGACAGTCCAAGCAGGCCCGCGCCCTGGCCTTGACGGCCATGGACGCCTTTGCCCGCGCGAGCATGCCCGCTGGCGAACGCCTGGTCCGCGCCCTGGCCTTCGCCCTGGGGGCGGGCGACCCGTCCTGGGGTCCCAACCTGGTGCGGCAAGCCCTGGTCGGCCAGGCACCCGGCATCGACGTACAGGTGCTGGGTCTGGTCGGCAAACGCGATCCCGAATTGGTGGCACCCTGCCGCCAGCAGATGGTCGCCCTGGCACAGACCCGCCCGGCCGCTGAGTGGGGATGCCGTCGGGAAATCCTTAGCCTGCAAGAAGCCCTCGGGCCGCCCTGAACCCGGAGTACACATGCCCATCCTGAACTCCCGCCCCATCATCCCCAGGACCTGGCACGGCGGCCGCAACCATGGCGGTATCGTCCTGCCGCCCGGCGGCCTCACCATGTTGGAAGTCAAGGACGGCAATGACAACATCTTCAACCCGCAGGTGCAGCTCGGCGTGATCCACTGCTTCCCGCCCAACTCGCAGTTCAACCAGACCAGCAACTACGTCGAGTACTGGGTCTTGTTCGACTACCCCGCCTTCGACGCCGGTATCCACAACAACAAACTGACCATCAGCTACTCTGGCACCGGCGGCGAATCCTGGGCCAACTTGCTGGCCCAATACCAGCAAAACGAAGGAAGCGCGGACTGGAAGTGGTACTCGGTGACCTACACCTACCAAGCCGTGACCGCCTTTTCCGGCGGCACCAACTCGGCCCAGTCCGTCGTCCTGAACTACGGCACCACCGAAGTGGGCCGCATGGGTCATGTACACGCCGGTCAGAACATCGTCGAACACTGGGTGCTCTACCCGACCTTCACGACGCCCAGTAGCGGCAATCCCTTCGACATGGTGTCCGTCGTACCCGACCGCAACCTGAACTGGGTCAAGGCCGCGGCTCCACTGGGCTCACAGTACGTGCTGGCCAATGTCTCCCCGATCCACAACGTCTGAAGGCTGGAGCAACCCATGTCCACCTACACCGTCCTCCCCAGCGAAGCCATCCGCCACAGCGGCATCCGCCACAGCGAGGAGAGCACCGACGACTGGCGCGCCAAGGTCGATCCGCGCTTGCTCGCCTTCTGGAGCCTCGGCCAAAGGGGCCGGACGGCCGTTCCCGGCATCGTTGAGCTGCTCAGCACGGTCCTCTACCCGGCCGCAGCCCAACGGGACCAAGCCACTGAAGCCTTGCGCCTGCCCTTGGCCACCGTACACTCCGCTGACATGGCCACCTGCGGGCCCATCTCCTCGATGGCTGCGGGTATCAGCCTTGAAGGAGAGGGCACCGCGGTCTTTCGCGTCAGCCTGAAGGTAGATGAAGACCATTGGACTCCCAAGCAGCCAGGGATGCGCCAGCGGTGGCAACACGGCCCCCACGTCATCGCCGATGTTCGACAGGCAAACCTCGAAGGCCTCGCCCGGCTCGCCAGCGTCCAATCGATCGAGCTCGCACGGCCGGCCCGCGTCACCGGTTGCTGTTGCAGCAGCACGCCATCCAAGGCGCACCACACCGGTCCCTTGAACCTGCCGGCACCCAACGCGACGCAACCCGATCCTTCCTCCTTGGTCGGGATCGTCGATCTCCGCTTCGATGTCCTCCATCCCGACCTGGCATGGCGGGTCGGCTACCAGGCCGGCTGGCCACTGTACGAACCCGGCACGGTCGGGCGGCGCAGCAAGGTCCGGGCAGTTCGAGACGCACTCGCCAACCAGGTGACCGACTCCACGGTGATCGAAGACGAACTCCAGGCATGGACCGCGAAGGCCACCGCCCCAAACGCCGTCGCGGCCGCAGCCTTCCCCCCCTACGCGATGCTCCCACACAAGCCGGTCGCCACCGACGGAACCATCAACGACCACGGCACCATCTGTGCCGCGGTCGCCGCTGGACGCCCTCATGCGGTCCGGGGGGCCGGCCAAGGGGTCGCGCCGGACAGCGAGCTGTTGCTGGCCGCGCTGACCGGCGAGTCTGGAGCGCCGGCCGGGTCCACCACCGCGACGACCACCGACGTGGTCGAGTCCGTGGCCTGGATGATG
>JAADHA010000099.1 GCA_013152105.1 Oligoflexia bacterium
TACACCTTGCCTCGATCGATCTTTGCGAAGTGCTGCGCTCGACCCTCGACCGCAACCTGTCATGGGCCACACAAAAAGGAATCGTGCTGCGGCTGGACGCCGACCAGCCGTGCATGGTCCATGCCGACCGGGCTCGCTTGGAGCCAGTCGTCGACAAGCTGGTGGACAACGCCATCAAGTACAGCCCGGTGGGCTCTACGATCCTGTTGCGCTGTCAGGCCGTGGGCGACCGCGCCCAGATCGACGTGGTCGACAAGGGACCGGGGCTCTGCGCGGACGATCGCGCCCGGGTCTTTCAGAGCTATGCGCGGCTAAGCGCCCGTCCGACGGCGGGTGAGATCAGCAGCGGCCTGGGCCTGGCTATCGCGCGCGAGATCGTCGAGCTTCACGGTGGCAGCATCGGCATGTTCAACAACGACCCGGCTCCAGGGGCGACCTTCTGGATCTCCTTGAAGCGCACCGCCTGAGACCAGCGGTCTGACCGCCATGCTCAGGCGTCGATGGCAGGGTCGACGGCGGGGTCGGCGGCAAGGTCGGCGGCGACGCCTTCTTTCGGGTCTGTCGCGTTGTGCGGCATTGCAGCTTGGCGGGCTGTCTCGAGATCCAGCACTTCGCGCAGGCGGGGACCGTCCGTGGGGTGGGATTCCACTTCGGCGAAGTAGACCAGGAGCTGATCCTTATCCAGGACTTCAGTGCTGATGAGATCTTCGGACATTCTTCGCAGCAGGGATTCGTGGCCGACCAGGATGGCCCTGGCCCGGTCGTGTGCGGTGTCCAGGATCCGGCGGGTCTCCTGGTCGAGCTGCTGGCTGGTCTCTTCGCTGACGGAGATGTCGCGTATGCCGCCGCCGCCCATGCCAAATGGGTTCTGCATCTCGCCGCCGTAGTCGACCGGACCCATGCGCGGGCTCATGCCGAACTGACCCACCATGCGGCGCGCCAGGTCGCTGGCCTTGCGGATGTCGTCCCCCGCGCCGGTGGTGAAGTCGCCGAAGATCAGTTCTTCGGCCGCGCGTCCGCCGTACAGGACCGTGAGGCGGTTTTCGAGTTCGGACCGGCTCATCAGGTAGCGATCTTCCAAGGGCATCTGCAGCGTGTAGCCCAGCGCCCCGATCCCCCGGGGGATGATGCTGATCTTGTGGACCGGGTCGGCGCCCGGACAGGCGGCCGCGCAGATCGCGTGGCCGGACTCGTGGAAGGCTACGACCCGCTTCTCTTGTTCGGAGAGCCGGCGCGACTTCTTTTCCAAGCCGGCCACGATGCGCTCGACCGCGTCGGAGAGGTCGATCATCTCGATCTCGGACTTGCTGCGGCGGGCAGCCAGCAGTGCCCCTTCATTGAGGGCATTGGCCAGATCGGCTCCAGCGAAGCCGGGGGTCATCCGGGCCAGCTCTGAGAGCTCGACCTGGTCTGCCAGCTTGAGGCCCTTGGCATGCACCTGCAGGATCGCCTCGCGACCGCGCACGTCGGGGCGGTCCACCAGCACCTGGCGGTCGAAGCGGCCGGCCCGCAGCAGCGCCGGGTCGAGGATCTCGGGCCGGTTGGTCGCCGCCATGATGATGATGCCCTTGCGGCCATCGAAGCCGTCCATCTCGACCAGGAGCTGGTTGAGGGTCTGCTCGCGCTCATCGTGGCCCCCCACGGGGTTGGCGCCGCCACGGGCTTTGCCGATCGCATCGAGCTCGTCGATGAAGATGATGCAAGGGGCCCGTTCGGCGGCTTCCTTGAACAGGTCACGGACGCGCGCCGCGCCGACGCCGACGAACATCTCCACGAAGTCGCTGCCGGAGATGGAGTAGAAGGGCACCGCGGCTTCGCCAGCGACGGCCCGCGCGAGCAGGGTCTTGCCGGTTCCAGGTGGGCCCACCAGCAGGACACCCTTGGGGATCTTTCCGCCCAGCCTGGTGAAGCGTTCGGGGGTGGACAAGAACAGCACGATCTCTTGCAGCTCTTCGATCGCTTCGTCGATGCCGGCCACGTCCGAAAAGGTGACCCCGGTGCCTTCTTCGGGGGCCAAAGACGCGCGGGACTTGCCGAAGGTGGCCACCCCCGGCGGGGCACCCCCGTCCCGTCGGAACACGAACAGGAACAGGAAGGCCATCAACATCAGCGACATCATGAAGACGCTGCCGCCATCGCAGGCGCTCTGGGGCTTGGCCGCGTAGGCCACATTGTTGGCCTCGAGCAGCTTGATGAAGTCCGTATCCCCTTGGACCAGGGTGACGTTGGCCGTGTCCTTGCGTTCACCCGGCGCGCTGGGGTTGAGCTGTGGCCCCTGGCCGTCCTTGTAGGACACCGTCACCTTGGGGCCGTCGAACAGCACGCTGTCGACCCGTCCGGCTTCAACCTGGGTTTTGACCTCGGACCAGGGGACCGAGGTCATCAGATCGTCGCTGATCTTGGAGAACGCGAAGAAGGCCACCAGCACGAAGAGGCTGGCGTACAGCAGGAGCAGGGCGGGTCGGCTTCGATTCACAGGCAACCGATAGCCACGGTGGGACCACCTGCCAAGCAGACAGGGTGATTTGCTGGGCAAGCGGGCGCGATCAGTCCACCCGTGACGCGACCCGAGTCTCTTCATCCAGGACCTGGGTCGTGCGCTTGTAGAGGAAGCGGGCTTGCTGAAGATTGTCTCCGATACAGACCACGCCAAGCTTTCCGTACTGCGAGAGGGCGCCCATCAGGTGGAAGACCACCCCGCGTTCGGTCGCGCCGTGGAAGTGGAGGCCGTGGTAGACGCTGATGTCGATGAGGTCTTCGGGGAGCAAGCCCTGGTACTGGTCGGACTGGAGGGTGTCGCTGCTGAAGTAGTACTTCGGCGTGCCGTCCTGGGAGAGGAAGTGTCCGGTCGTGGGGTCATAGGCCCCGTCAGTCAGGAAACGTAGGGTCAGGTAGGGATGGGTGGTCCCGCCCTTGCGGAGGTTGACTTCGATGGCGTAATGCGTCCACGACACGGGACCGGTGCTGGGGTCTTTGTCCGGTACGCTGACGAAGTCGGTCGCGAAGCGTCCCATCACGCCGCGGCTGGCCAGCACCTGGGCCACCGCCATGCCCGCGTCTTGCAAGGCCAGCCGATAGGCGTCGTCGGCCGGAAAGGTGCAGCCCAGAAAGACCTGGCCCGAGGGGCCGCCCAGGACCTGGTCGTGCGTGCTGATCGCCTGGGCTTCGCCCTTGGCATTGACCCGGTTCTGGCTAGATGGCGAGCGCTTATGCGCGCCCTCGATGAACAACTCGACCACGCCTTGCATCTGCTGGTACTTGGCGATGAAGCTGGGCCAGGACTCGCTTCTTGCCTCGAAGTGCAGGCCGGTGGGCAGCCGCTCCAGGCACTGGGCGGTGCGTGCCTTCTCAGACTTGCCGTCGATGCCCTCGAAGTAGAAGAGGGCGTTTCCCTCGCCCGAGAAGCCCTCGTTGAGCTTGACGACCGCGCGTCTGGCCGCGGGGTGGCGGCCCTTGAGGACGGCCAGGGCGCGAGCGATGTCCTGGGCATCTCGCAGCCGCTCGAAGCCGTCCGGGAAGGTCACACCCGCCTCTCGAAAGATCTCCCGACAGCCTGACTTGGTCCCCAGGTCCGCCAGCTCGGGATCGTTGGCGTACAGCGGGAGACCCAGCGCGACCGCCAGGCTGCGCTCCAGCGGCGTGGAGTTGAAGCAGCTCATGTGAGCGATGGTCTGGTCCCCGACGGCGTCTCGAATGCGCTGGAGCAGGCGGGGGCGAGCCAGGATCTTGGCGGACAAGGGCAGCGGCGACGCGTCCGCGCAGTGCAGCAGGCAGAGGCGCCGGCGGGCATGGGCCGAGGGCACGCCGGAGAGCAGGTTGAGGTAGTAGTCGACCACGCTGGGGTCGAGCTGCTGGCTGGTGACGAAGACCAAGCGGGTCCGCGGCCGTCGTAGCAGCATCAGCAGGAAGAGCAGGCGCTCTTCGTAGTGGTGGACCCCGCTGATCTTGGCCAGCTCCTGGGGGTTCAGCGATAAACTGGGAATGACCACGACCGTGTTGGGCAGGCGGCGGTCATTGGCGACCCGGTCGAATTGCTGAGGGAGCAGCGCTTGGCGGCGGGCGAAGATGACCAGCTCTTCGGGCGAGCCGGGACGAGGGCAGGTCATCTGGAGCCTCCATCGGGCCGTGCAACTGGGGTGAGCCGGATCCCGACAGTACGACACCTTCGGGCTTCCAGCCGAGGAGATGGGGCGATATCATTGTGGCGTGGCCGGCGCGCGGCTGCCTCCGAGGTGGATGATGCCGGCGATTGGAGTCACGACCGCGGTGCCGGTGATGCAGATCGGCGGTCCCGCCCATCCGGTTCGAGTCGGGTCTGGCCAAGCCCTGACCGTGATCGCCGGTCCCTGCGTGATCGAGGATACCCAGCGCGTCCTGCGAATCGCGCGCGGCCTGGCTGCCGCGGCCGATCAGGCGGGGCTGTCGCTGGTCTTCAAGGCCAGCTTCGACAAGGCCAACCGAACCAGCCTGGACAGCTACCGAGGCCCCGGCTTGGACGACGGCCTGGCGGTCTTGCGGCGCGTACGAGACGAAGTCGGCCTGCCCGTGACCACAGACGTCCACCTGCTTGGACAGGTCGGGGCGGTCGCCGATGTGGTCGACCTGATCCAGGTTCCAGCCTTTCTCTGCCGGCAGACCGATCTGTTGGTCGCCTGTGCGCGATCGGGACGGCCCGTCAACGTCAAGAAGGGCCAATTCCTGGCCCCCAGCGATATGGCCCACGTCCTCACCAAGTTGCGGCGCAGCGGTGCGGTGGGCGTCATGCTCACCGAGCGTGGCAGCAGCTTTGGCTACAACCATCTGGTGGTCGACATGGCCGGCTTGCCGACCATGCGTGCCCTGGGGGTGCCGGTCTGCTTCGACGCGACGCACTCGGTCCAGCGCCCAGGGGGACTGGGTGAGCGCAGCGGCGGGGACCGCAGACTGGTGCCTTTTCTGGCACGGGCGGCGGTCGCCGTGGGGGTCGACGCGGTCTTCATGGAGGTCCACGATGACCCCGACCACGCGCTAAGCGATGGCCCCAATATGGTCTGCCTGGACGACGTGCCGGCGCTGCTGTCCGAGCTGGCCGCCCTGGACCGGGTGGTCAAGGGCTGAGGGCGTCCGAGTCCCGTCCAGCCCCCCTTGCCCTCAGGACAGCGAGGCGCCCTGGGCGTCGTTGACCTGTTCGAACTGACCGGGTTCATCCGTCCAGTGGATGCACGTGACCGGGCAGGCGTCGATCGCG
>JAADHA010000044.1 GCA_013152105.1 Oligoflexia bacterium
CGCGCGTCGGCCTCGGCCAGGGCGGCCTTGGGCTCGATGCAGTCCAGGCGCAAGACAATCGCGCCAGCGGCGACCTGCTGCCCCTCCTTGACCATGATCTCCTCGATGCGTCCGCCGACGCGCGAGGACAGGCGCAGCTCGCGTCCCTCGATCACCCCCGACCCACCGGCTGGCCCGTTCAGCTCGGCCCGCTGCTGCCAAATCCGCCAGCCCAGCAGGCCAACCATGGCCAGCAGTATCAACACGACCGGGATCACCCTGCGCTTCATCTCTTCTCCCACGCCCCGAGGCTGGACCAGTGGCTGTCCGCACCCAACCCAGCAGGAAGCGTGCCAACAACGGAGGTGCCGCTGGCAGGCGATCGGGGACCCGCAACAAAGCGAAGTGTACGGGTTTCCGAACACCTCCCTGTCGCCATCTCGCACACTCTGCTCGGGAGGGACCGCGCGGACCGCGTCGCGTGGCCGATCTGGCCCCCGGTCCGGGCTGGCACCGGTCTTGCTCAGTGTGCGGCCCAGTGACCCGGAGCCCAAGATGGTTCGATGTTTCCGCCTGCCGCTCTCGCCATCCCTCGCCGGCACAGTGGCGCGCTTGTGGGTTGGCGCCGCGATCGCGCTCGCCCCAAGGCCCGCGAGCGCGGCCGATCCCACACTCTCTGCGCTGACAAACACCGCGCTGACGACCGCTACACCGAGCCCCGTCGCTCGGACCTTCACCCTCGACCAGGCGCTGGCCGAGTTCCGCGCTGAGTCACCGACCCAACAGCAGCTCGCCGCGCGGGTGGCCCTGGCTCGTGCCCAGGTACACCTCGCCTCGGCCGCGCTCAAGCCCGTCCTGGCCGTACAGGGTGGCTACACCCGCAACAGCGACGACGCGATCATCTCCCTCTCCGACCTGCTGAACCAGCTCGCGGCCTACCTGCCGGCCAATGTCCAGCTCGATCCGTCCCTGTTCCCACCCGACTTCATCATCCAGCCCATCAACCAGTGGACCGGGGGCGCCACGCTGAAGGTGCCGATCTTCGAGCCGGTCGCCTGGGCGGACCTGGGCGCCGCCCGGAAGGCCTCCGCCGCGACCCAGGCGGGAGCGGAGGACGCGACCCTGCAGGCAGAAGCGGGGCTGATCAAGGCCGCCTGGCTGGCCTCGGCCGCCAAAGAGGGCGTGGCCGCCACCCGGCATGGGGTGCAGGCTGCGCAGGCCCAGCGCGACAGCGAACAGCAGCGCCTGGACGCTGGGATCGGCACCGAGCTGGAGCTGTTGCAGGCCGGCACCGAGCTGGTGCGCCGCCAGAGCGATCTCGTGCAGGCGGTCGCCAAGCTGGACCAGGCGCACCGGGCCTTGGGCGCGCTCTTGGGTATCCGAGGGCCGGTCGCGGTAACGCTTCCTCCGCTCGAGACCGAGCTGGCCAAGGTCCATGATGTTGCCCCGGACCAGGACCTGGCGCGGCATCCCCGCATGCTGGCGGCCCAGGCGGCGGTCGAGGCGGCCCAAGGCCAGGTCAACAGCGCGTGGTGGCGCCACAGCCCTACGCTGGACGGGACCGCGACCATGTATGGCTCGGATGTCGAGTACGTCACCGGCAAGAAAGACGGCTGGCGGCTGGGCCTGAATCTGACCTGGGTGCTCTACGACGGCGGCGCACGCTACGGCCTGCTCGACCGTGCCCGGGCGCAACGAGCGCAAGCCCAGGCCACGGCTCGCCAGGCATCCCTGGACCTGAGCCGAGCCGAGGCGGACGCCATCGCGGCGGTCGACGTGGCCCGCCAACGCCTGCGTCTGGCCGAGAACGGACTGGCCCTGGCCACCCAGGCCGAGGCCACGGCGAGTCGCCTCTATGACGCCGGGCTGGTCAGCAATATGGACCTGCTGGACGCCCAGCAGCGCCGCACCGATGCGGACCTCGCACACGCCGGGGGTCGCGCCCAGGTGGGGGTCGCGCTGACAGACCTCGCGGTGGCCCGCGGGCAGCGGGTGAGCCTTGGCGCGGACAAGCTTGGTGCGGACAAGCTTGGTGCGAACAAGCAGTGAGACACGCTCCCGCCTCGGGCGATAGAGCGGATGTCGTGCTGGTTCCCACCCCGCCTCGACCCGATGCCATGGCGATGGACGCCTCAGTGCGAGCCATCGTCGACCGCGAGCTGGCCCGCCTGTTTCGGACGGCCGTGGGTCTGCGCCTGGCCCTGGCGCCATTTCTGGTGAGCGTCGCCCTGACGGTCGCCTGGGTGGACCCCAGCCCCTGGCGCCGCTCGCTGATGCTCGGCATCGCGCTGGCCGCCATCGTCGCGGCCGCCATCACCGAACTGCGGGCCCGCCGACGCGGCATCGACCTGGCCGCGATCCCCCTCAACGTGCTGGTGATGGCCGGCTACCAGGCGGCGATGATCATCGGCACGGGTGGACTGGTCAGCCCGCTGCTGCCCGCGATGGTGCCCCTGGCGGTGGTCGCCGCCACGGTCCTGGGGCGTCGACCAGCGACCATCGCCGTCCTGGGATCGCAAGTCGCGATGCTGTTGGTCCTGGCCTTCCTCCAGTCGATGCAGGTGACCCCCGGGATCGTCATGCCGGTGCTCCACGGATCGGGGGGAGTGCAGCCGGTGGGGGTCGTGGTCGCCGCCTTGGCGATGGTGCTCTTCATCGGCGCCGGAGGCGGGCTGGGGGTCTTCGTCCGAGGCCGCATGGAGACCCTGGTGCAGCAGGCCTTGACCGCCAACCAGGTGCAGATCGACTCGTGGCGATCGTGGTCACGCGACCTGGAGCTGATGGGCGGAGAGATCGCCCATGAACTCAAGAACCCCTTGGCCAGCATCAAGGGCCTCAGCGCGCTGATCGCTCGCCAGCAGGCGCCCGGCAAGGCGGCCGAGCGGATGACGGTGCTCCAGGGCGAGGTGGCGCGAATGCAGCAGATCCTCGACGAGTTCCTGACCTTCTCGCGCCCGATCGCGCCCCTGTCCGTGGACCGGCTGGACGCCCGCGCGCTGTGTACGCGGGCCGCCGCTCTCAACGAAGGCCTGGCTCGGGCCGCTGGCGTCGGCTTGACCGTATCGGGGGACCCGATCTCGCTTCGGGCTGACGCCCACAAGCTGCTCCAGGTGCTCACCAACCTGCTCCAGAACGCCCTGGTCGTCGCCCCGCGCGGGACCGCCGTAGAGCTGCGCGTGCGGGCCGAGGGCGGGTCGAGGGGGTCTTCCGTGCAGGCTGATGCGGGCGTGGTCATCGACGTGATCGACCGCGGCCCGGGGGTGCCGGCGGACCTGCAAGACCGGATCTTCGAGGCCGGGGTCAGCAGCCGACCCGAGGGCAGCGGGCTGGGCCTGACCATCGCCCGCGGGATCGCTCGACAACACGGTGGAAAGCTGGACCTGCTACCGGCCAGCGGCGGCGGAACCGTCGCCCGCCTGTGGCTGCCGCTAGAGCCCCCCGCGCCAGCAGCCGCGGCAGTGCCGGCATGAGGCCCCGCGTCCTGGTCGTCGACGATGATGCCGCGGTGCGCTTCACTGTGCGCAGCGTCCTGGAGGACGCCAGTCTCGACGTGATCGAAGCCGAGGATGGCGCGGCGGCCCTGTTGGCCATGGACCAGTCCGAGCCGGTCCACGTCGTGGTCACCGATCTCCGCATGCCCAAGCTGGACGGCCTGGAGTTGCTCCGACGCCTGATCCTGCGGCCCTCGCCACCCCGCGTGATCCTGGTCACCGCCCACGGCGACGAACGGGTCGCGGTCCAGGCCATGAAGGCCGGCGCCTGGGACTACTTCTGCAAGCCCTTTGACATCGACGAGCTGCTGGCCGTGGTCGAGCGAGCCTGTGCGGCGGTCCGGCTCCAGGGGGACAACGAGCGCCTGCGTGGCGAGCTGAACCTGGCTCGCTCCATGGTCTTCGCCTCGCCCGCCATGAGCCGCCTGGCTGTCCTGGTGCAGCGCCTCGGCCCGCGCGAAGCCACCGTGCTCATCACAGGCGAGAGCGGCACCGGAAAAGAGCGGGTGGCCGAAGCAGTGGTGCGCGCCTCGCCCCGCGCCTCAGCCCCCTTCGTCCGCTTCAACTGCGCCTCGCTGGGGCCTGAGCTGGCCGAGGCCGAGCTGTTCGGTCACTGCCGAGGGGCCTTCACCGGGGCCATCCGGGCGCGACCGGGCCTCTTCCGCGAGGCCGACGGCGGCACGCTCCTGCTCGACGAGGTCGCCGAGCTTGCCCCCAAGGTCCAGGCCCGGCTGCTGCGCGTCTTGCAAAGCGGCGAGGTACGCCCAGTCGGCGAGGACCGCCCGGTCCATGTCGACGTGCGCATCATCGCAGCGACCCACCGGGACCTGGCCCGGCAGGCGGCCAGCGGAGACTTCCGCGAGGACCTGTACTACCGGCTCAAGGTCGTCCACCTCCACGTGCCGCCCCTGCGAGATCGCCCCGAGGACATCGCACCCCTCGCCCGCCACTTCCTGGCCCGCTATGCCGACCGCTACAGCGTGGGTCCGCTGCGGATCGGCGCCGATCTCCTCGACCGCCTCGCGGCGCGCCCCTGGCCCGGCAATGTGCGCGAGCTGGAGAACAGCATCGAGATGATGGTCGCCCTGTCGGCGGACGGCGAGCTGGACCTGGGCCTGCTCGACGAGCCGGGCGGCGGGACCGGAACTGGGACCAGGACCGGGACCGGGAGCGGCAGCCTGCGCGAGCGCGTGGAGGCCTACGAGCGGGCGCTGATCCTCGAAGCCCTGGAGGCGGCCGGCGGCAACAAGGCCGAGGCCGCCCGCACCCTGGGCATCGGTCGGGTCACGCTGTATGACAAGCTGCGGCGGGGCTAGAAGCCTGCGACGGGGCTCCGGGCTGGGCGCAGTTGCCAACCCGAACCAACATCCGGGCCGGCCAGGTCCCTCGAATTCTGAAGGTGGGCAAGTCAGCCCCCTCCGATCCTGAACGATCTGGCCCCCACGGCCCAGCGCGATGGCGTAAGTGCCTGTTTCTTGGTTGGGCGGTTCGGAATTCTGGGCCAAACGTTCAGTAATGGCGACACCTGGTCGGGCGGCCTTCAGAATTCCGGGGGGCTGGCGAAGGCAGGTTCTGCCCCCGGTCTCAACTGGCCCCGGGGCCACCTCGACGGATCTACAACCGCGATGGCTACTGTTCCGTGAGACGCAATGTCAGGAGGATCAGGTCGTAGAGGTCCTGCGTCGCGTGCGGATCCGCCTGACTGCGCAAGGGGTCGGCGTCCCCCAAGCGACCCGACTGCCGGCGGCGTCTTT
>JAADHA010000613.1 GCA_013152105.1 Oligoflexia bacterium
TAGCCTCCAGACGACCATGATTGTCGCCATCGGGGAGGTCTACAGCGTGAACGTCACCAAGACCGTCGCTATGGACCTGCTGCTCACCTTTGCCGCCATGATGGGTGGTCGCGCAGCCAGTCAGTGGTTGGTCGGCTAGATCCGAGGCTATGGGAACGCGATCAACGCCACTACTGCCGCCTCGATTACCGAGGCAGTCGGATGGGCAGCCAACGTATATTTTCAGGAAGCCTCGGACGATTGACGCGTCGATTCCGCGTCCACTCGTTCCACCGGGGATTGACGCCGGAGAGCCGAGTCCTTGGACTTCAGGCATATCCTCCCCGTCCGATCGCTTCGGCATTCGGCGGGGTTATGGTCCTATAATCCTCGTCCGGGTATCCATTTAACCGGAGTGACGACCTGAAGCCGCCCGCCATGGGCGATTCGCTGGTTCTGGTTCAAGCGTAGGCGGGCGGCCGCGTGAGGTCGGGGGGGTTGGGCTGGCGGCTCGCCCAGGGCCGAATCGACCGGGAGTCGCCTTGCCCCAGTCCCACCTCGCTTGATCCTCCGAGGACCGGCTCGCTCTGTTCCCGACGGAAGAACAGTGTCGACGTGTGCTGCGTGTCCTCGCCCTGCGGCCCACAGGTGGGCCGCAACGCGGAACTTGTGGAGCCCGCCCACCGACGAGACCCTCTGCCGGCTTGGCGTCAGGTGCCTCGTCGCCGCCTCCGCGGCGTGCGAGTGCGGACGAAGATCGTGCCGGCTGTCACCGAGGTTCTTGCCCCGCAGTCGTGGTACTCGAACCGCCCGTTCCCGAGGCGCCACCCACCTGGACCCTGGCATTTCGGGCAGGCGAACCCGTCAGGCCACCGGATCCACTCCCGCCGCGCGGGATGGAGGGGCAGGAACCGACCCCGACAGTCGGCTTCGGTCTTGCCTTGTCCGATCCACAACACCGGCCCCTCGTGGTGGTCCGCCCACCTTGCGGCACGCACGAGGTACCTCGCGGCAGGGGCGCGGCTCCAGCCTGGGGCGGTGGCCGCACGATGTCTACGTCGAAGAGACCCCAGAACTTTCACTGCGGTTCCGACGGCGGTCAAGCGCCAAGGGCGTGCCGGCTCAGCGCCAGTCAGGCACGTCGTCGTCGCCCGGGGCATTGGTGATGTCGACGGCACCGCTGCCGTCGGCGTGGGCGGTGTAGAGCTCGCCGCCGTTCTTTCCTCCCCAGGAGGTGTAGATGATCATCGAGCCATCGGGCGACCAGTCGGGGTTCGTTGCACCGCCATCGTCATTCGTGAGCTGGGTGATGTCCGTGCCGTCGGCGTTCATCGAGTAGATCTCGGCAGTACCCGTGGAGGTCGAGGAGAAGATGATCATCGTCCCGTCGGCATTCCAGCGAGGGGCGGAGTCAACGCCGGTGCCACCGACCAGCGTCTCGGTGCTGTCGAGCGCCACCTTGTAGACGTAGTCCAGGCCGCCGCAGAGCAGGCCGCTGCCGTCGGGCGACCAGTCTGGCATCCCCCGGTAGGTCGAGCCGTCTGTGATCTGCGTGAGACCGCTGCCATCGACGTTGACGACCCACAGGGCCATCGTCCCGGTCGCGATGTTCCCGAAGGCGATCTGGGTGCCGTCGGGCGACCAGGCTGGCTGGTAGTTCCAGCTTCCGCCACCGTCGGTCAACTCGGCCTGGTTGCCGCCGTCGACATCCATCAGCCAGATGCTGGCCTGACTGTGATCGACGTAGGCGATCCGGCTGCCATCGGGACTCAGGGCAGGGTCCATCTCGTAGTCGTCGCTGGTCGTCAGGCGCGTGAGCTCGGTCCCGTCGGGCTTCATGGAGTAGATGTCGCTGGCCCCTGTGCGGGTGCTCGAGAAGACGACGAGCCCATCGAGGGAGCCGCTGGTGGTGGAGCCGGCGTCCCCGCTGGTGGTAGAGCCGGCGTCTCCGCTGGTGGTAGAGCCGGTGTCTCCGCCGGTGCTAGAGCCCGTGTCTCCGCCGGTGCCCGAGTCACAGTTCAGGGTCGAGCAGGGGTCCTTGGCAGTGCACGACAGTAGGGTGAGAAGAAGCAGCACGGTGTCTCCATGGAGGGTGGGCTTGGGAAGCGTCAGCGACGATACCGTGTGTGGCGATCCGCTTCGATAGTCGTGGGTCTACTCATGTGTGAAAAGTGGAGCAGGAGGATGCCGCGTTCGTCGAGCACTTCCGCGATGCGGCAACATTGATGCTGACTTTTTGTTCTACGCTCGGCTCAGGAATTCGAGTCCCGTCGACCTGGATTTCGGTTGTCAGCGAATGCCCGTTCGATCTGTAGATCGGGGATCTTGGAGAAGTGCTTCAGATTCCCAGTCACTACTTCGAGGCCGAAGCGTCTGGCCGTTGCTGCGATCATGAGATCAGCCTCGGCTACCGGTGTGCCTGCCCGTTCGAGTTCGGCTCTGAGCCTGCCGTAGATTCTGGAGATCTCTGTGTCGTAGGGAAGCACGGTGAACTGCGGGAGAACCCGGTCTTCGATCAATCGCAGGAACCTCTGCTTGGAAGGCGTCTTGTACGCTCCTTTGAAGAGTTCTCCGAGGACTACTGTGAACTGCTGTGAGCGACTGAGGTTTGCCAGCCACAGCAGGTATCCCTTGGCTGGCCTCGGCTTGAAGATCTCGGAGATCGCGTCTGTGTCAAAGAGGTATGCCAACTGAACTACTCGAAATCTGGCGTGGAGCGAGGCTGTCCTCTCTGCAGGACGCCGTTCTCTAGAGCCCGCGTGAACTCACCATCGGGATCAAGTCCAACCAGACTGAGGAGCCCCCCCCTCTTCCCGCCTGCGTTCTGCTGCCTGAGCCGCTCGAGCTCGACCATGCTCACGACTGCCGCTACTGGACGACCATGGCGCGTGATCACGACCTCTTCGCCCGCTTCGGCCTGCTTCACGCATGACGAGAACGTGGCTTTGGCCTGAGCGATCGAGATGTGCTTGGTCACGGCCGGGCTCCTTGATGGTCAATATGACCATAGCTGACGGGGTGCTGGGCCGCAAGAACGGCGGCCAACGCGCGCTGAAACGCCAAGCTCCGGTTCGCTCCGGCCTGCGCTTGCCGCGATCGCGTTTAGCGAAATGAGCCTACCCCGCCTGCGTTCTGCTGCCTGAGCCGCTCGAGCTCGACCAGGCTCAGACCAACAGGTGGGTGCCATCGGGTTCGATGCGCAGACCGGCCTTGAGCGGGGGGTAGGCGCTGGTCGCCAGGCGGGCTCGAACCCGGGCCAGGCCGGTGAGCAGGTCTGGCGTCTCGCGCAGCCGCCGACCGCCGATGCCGACACCGGCCGAGGTCTGCCAGTCGACCGGGATCTCGCGGACCTCCAGGCCAAAGGCGCGAGCCAGGGCCAGCACTTCGACCTCGACCGCGCCGCCGTCTTCCCGAGTCCGGGCGAACAGGCTGCGGGCGGCTTCGGCGCGCAGGCACATGAAGCCGCTGTGTACATCCGAGATGCCGGGCAGGACGATGGCCTGGACCAGGCGCGCCAGTCCACGGGAGGCCGAGCGGCGGATCGCGGACTCACCGTGGCGGGTCGAGCCGGCCAGGTTGCGCGACGCGACGGCGATGTCAAAGCCGGTCAGGGCCGGGGGCAAGAGGAGCTGCACCTGTTCGGGAGGAACGGACCAACAGGCGTCTACCAACATGCGGTAGATGCCGTTCGCGGCCAGCATGCCGGCCCGGATCGCGGCGCCCCGGCCGCGGTGGGGCTGGCGAAGGACATGGAAGCCCGCCTGTTCGGCGGCATCGGCGGAGGCGTCTGTGCTGCCGTCGTCCACAGCCACCACTTCGATGGAGTAAGGTAGGGCCGCTCGCAGCTTGGCGACACCGTCCGCCGTGTGCGGTATCGTCGCGGCGTCTTGCCAGAGCGGAATGACCAGGGTGAGCATGGGTCTGCTGTATCCCAACGAGTCGGAGATGTGGTGTCTGACTGTGACCAATCACGCGGGGTAGACTAGGCGGATGCCCGAGTTTCAGCCCGTGATCACGATCGAGATGCCCTCGGGTGGTGGTGTGGACGTGGTCCGCCGCCGCTTCGTGGGGCGGCGTGCCGACGGCCCTCGTGTGGCGGTGGTGGCCGGGATCCGCGGGGACACGCCCGAGGGGATCCGGGTCGCGCACGAGCTCGGGCGCTTCTTGTGCGCGCACGAAGCGAACCTGGCCGGCGTGGTCGACGTCTACCCCTGCGCGAACCCGCTGGCTGCCCACCGTGGCTCACGCCTGTGGCCCTTTTTCGATGTGGATCTCAACCGGCTCTTTCCGGGTTCCGAGGAAGGCCACTCGCCCTCCCGTGTGGCCTGGGCTCTCTCCAGGGACGTCGACGGCGCGGACCAGGTCGTCGAACTACGGGGTGCGCATCCGGCCTTCAGCGAGGCGGTCCAGGCCCACGTGCGCCATCGCGATCCGCAGGCCGCCGAACTCGCGATGGGGGCCAATGTGGCCGTGGTCTGGGCCCGTCATCCCGGTCCCGCGGCCAGATCCACCTTTGCCTACCAACATCCCGGCACCATCGTGCTGGAAGGGGGCACGGGCAATCGGGTGACGCCGGGCGTGGGCCGCGATCTGCTCGACGGCTTGCTCCACATGATGTCCATACTGGGGGTCGTCGCTGAAGATGACCTGCCCTTTCACTGGGCCACCCTGCGCCGCCCGCTGGCGGTCACCGACGATGATGTCGTGCGCGTGCGCGCTTCTCGAGGCGGGCTCTTTCTGCCCGAGGGCACACCCTGGCAAAGCGTGGCGGTCGGAGACGTGCTGGGCACGGTGGTGAATCCTGCCACGGGCTCTAGCTGCGAGACCGTGACCAGCCCCGTCGCGGGGCGCTTGCTGGCCGTTCGGGAACAGCCTGTGGTCTTTCCTGGCAGCATGGTCGTGCGGGTGGTGGTCGGATGACCGTGGTCTTCTCGATAGAGGCGCCCTACCGCGGCGAATACCAACTCCACCGCATCAGCTTTGGCAGCGGCAGCCCCAGTGTCGCCATCGTCGCGGGCTTGCATGGCTACGAACTGACCGGCCTTCACGCCGTCAATATGCTGGCCAAGGCTCTACAGGTCAGCCGTCCCCATGGCACGGTCCACCTGTTGCCCCTGGTCAACACCTTTGGTGCGGACGAGGGACGCAAGCGCTGGCCCTTTGACGACCAGGACATCAACCAGGCCTTTCCCGGGGATCCCTCCGGGACGGCGGTGCAGCGCATCGCCCACGCCCTGCTCGCCGCGACGGACGCTGAGATCTGCGTGGATGTCCACTCGGGCGCGCCTTATGTGCGCGAGCTGCCCCATGTCCGTGTGCCGCTGGGCGGGCAGGAAGTCGAGTATGGCCGGAAGATGGGGCTGCCGGTGGTGTGGCGCCGGCCTGGGGACCGCCTGGAAGCGACCGGTCTTGTGGGGGCCTGGCGCCAGGCGGGGCGGATGGCGATGGCGGTCGAAGGGGGCCGAGGGAGCACCTTGGACACCGACCACAGCGCGACGATCGCCCGTGGACTGGGGGCCCTGCTGGGGTCTCTCGGGATCCTGGCCACCGGATCGGGGCCCGGTGTGCTGGCGGATGTCACCCACAATGAAGTGGAGACGCACCGAGCGGACTTCGGTGGCTTCTTCGTGCCCCAGGTCGCGGTGGGACAGCGCGTCCAGACGGGCCACCTGCTGGGCTATCTCGAGTCGCCCATCGGGGGTGATCGCTTGGGTGAGATTCGGGCTGGTCGGCCGGGTATCGTGATGACCCTCCGCGTCTACCCGATGGTCCACGCCCGCGAACTGCTGCTGCGAATCGCGGGGACTCCGACGTGAGACCGCAGCGGCGGGCGGTGGTCCTGGTGGCCGGCTTTGGCCCCTTCCTGTCGCTGGTGGACAATCCCGCTGCCACGCTGGCGCTGGCCGTCGATGAGCCCACCGCCACACCGCCGATTCATGGTCGCGTCATTCCGGTCAGCTACCGACGCGGACCGGAACAGACCATCGCCCTGGCCCGCAAGCTGGGGGCGACGCTGGTCCTCGGCGTGGGCGTGGCCCAGGGACGGGACCAGGTCACGGTGGAGCGCGTGGCTCGACTGGGACCCCTCGATGACGTGCCCGATGTAGACGCTGCGCACCCCGACCGGGTCGTGGCCGATGAGGACGCGCCCGCGATGATCCACGCGAGCGTGCCCGTGGCACGGATGGCTGCGGCCATGGGCGCCCAGATCAGCGATGACGCGGGGAGCTACGTCTGCAACGCGTGGCTATATCGGGTCGGGCAGGTCCTGGGATCCAGCTTGGCCGTGGGTTTCATCCACGTTCCGGCCCTGGGCATGGCGCCGTCCCGCCTGCGCCTGGGCATCGCGGCGGCCCTCGCATCGTTTGACGCCGTCGGATAGCGGCTGCACAGGTGCCTCTTTAGGCGCCGGCAGGAGTGCCCCGTTCCCTCTGGCTCTGGCGATTCCAAGCTCGGCTTCGATGCCTTGATGTCCAGCATGGGCGTCAAGCCTCTGGACCGGGATCGGTCCAGGCCGGGCGGACGCAAGAAGGTGGGCCGAAAGGATCCCGCGCCGAAGCAGGCCGCGCCAAAGCAGGCCGCGCCAAAGCAGGCTGCGCCCTCGTCGCCGCCACCGGTGGTGACCGCCTCCGTCGCGGCCGATGAGCTGCGGGAGATCCGGCAGCAGGCCCAGCGTGTCGACGGCTTGCTGCGCGAACGTGATCAGCTTCGGGCCGCCCTGGCAGATCGGGACCAGGCCCTGGCGGTCCAGGTCTCGCGCGTCCGCGGCTTGGATCTGGCGCTGGCCCGGGCCGGCGGTGATCCCCTGGGTGACCAGCCCTCCGCGTCGGCGGTGCTCCAGGCGCGTGGCGTGTTGGGTGCCACCGAACAGGACGCGGCGCTGCGTGGATTCGCGGACGCGCGCCTGGGTGCCCAGCTCCTGGGCAGGCTGAGTGTCAGCGACCCGGTGTCTCTCACCGCCTTCCTCGACGACCGTCTGGTGTTGCAGGGCGGCTGCGAACACTGTCCCGTGGTGCCGGGTCGCGTGTCGCTCACCGTGCCGCCCTCGCGCTGCGAGGTCTGCCGTGGCCAGGACCTGTCGACGTCGATTCGGCGCTTCGTGGATGCCTGCCTGGTCAACGGACTGACCCGCCTGATCCTGGTCGGAGGCCGACCCCTCGACCACATCCTGTTGCGGATCCTGATCGTGGACCGGCGCCTGGCCCTCACCCTGGTGCCCGGCGGCCTGGGTCGCGGATCCGAACAAATCGCCGCCGACATTGGCCAGGTTCAGGCCGTGATCTGCTGGATGGACCGGCTGGCCGACCCCTCGCTCGCGGACGCTTATGGTGTCTTTGACGTGCCCTTGGTGCGGGTCCGAGCGGACGCGGTGGGACCGCTCTTGGATGCGGTGAGCCGCGTCCTCCCGGCGGCCCTCCACACCAGGGACTGAGTACCGTGGCCTGGCTTGCGCGCTGCCCCAGGCTTGGCTCGAGCTTCGTGGTCCTGGGTGCTGGGCTCGGCTCACTGTGCGGCCTGGCTCTGTGCGGCCTGGCTCTGTGCGGCCTGTCCGGCTGTGGCGCGGACCTGCTGCCGGGCGAGCGCGTGCTGGGCGACGAGCTGCCCGCCGTCGTGCTGACGGGCGATGCCGGCGATCGCCTTGGCGCGGCGGTCGCGGTGGGTACGGTGGAGGACCAACTCGTCGTGGGGGTCACCGCCCCAGGTGCTGGGACCGTCTCGCTGCTGGACC
>JAADHA010000512.1 GCA_013152105.1 Oligoflexia bacterium
CGACTGGCTGCTCGACATCGCAAGCGTGCAGATGCGCGGCCAGGACCCGGTCCCGCAGGCCGGCGTCTACACCCTGACGACACCGGCCGGCAAGGAAGCCACCCTGTCCTTCACCCGCCTCGACGAGGACACCATCCAGGTCGTGCTCGGCGGCGGTCGCAAGGACATCGTCTGGCACGTCACTGCGGCTGGGGTCGAGACCGCTTCATGAGTGTCGATCCGGACCCGCTGCGGTCGACCGTGGCCGCGCTCGCAGATCGGGCCGGCTGCCAGGACTGGATCTTCGGGCCCTGCGCCCACTTGGACGATCTGCGCTGCGACCCAGATGCGACGCTTCAAGCTGGACGTGTCGGTGGTTCTGTCGCCCAGGGCCGCCCCCAGGATGTCGGTCAATGACACGGGCGAGCCCGAGGGCCGCCCACGCCGGTTGAAGCCCAAACCCTGGCCCACGGGGGACGCGGACGCACCCGCAGCAGGGTTCACATCCATACGGATATTCAGTCCACCAGCTTGGGATCCATGGCGTCGCGCAGTCCCTGTCCCAGCAGGTTGAAGCCGGTGAGGGTCACGAAGATGGCCAGGCCCGGGAACACGGTGAGGTGCCACAGACCCTGGCTGATGTAGGCGCGGCCCTGCATGACGGTCTCGCCCCAGGATGGGACAGTGGCGTCACCAAAACCCAGGAAAGACAGGCTGGTCTCGGCCAGCACGGCGTTGGCCACGCCAAAGGCGATGGCGACGAAGACCGGGCTGATGGCGTTGGGGAGGACGTGGCGGAACATCACCCGCCAGCTTGGCAGCCCCAGGGCCTGTGCGGCCGCGATGTAGTCCAAGCTGCGAACCTTGAGCACTTCACCACGAACCAGTCTGAAGATGCGCGTCCAACCCACAAATCCCAGCACCATCATGATGTTCACGATGCTCGGTTCCAAGAAGGCGATCACCGCGATGATCAGGAAAAAGGTGGGGAAACACATCACGATCTCGGTGATCCGAGACAATATCAAGTCGACCCAGCCACCGAAGAAGCCAGCCGCCAGTCCCAGGGTGACCCCGACCGACGACGAGATGCTCATCGCGACGACGCCAACCAGCATGGCGACGACTGTGCCGTGAATCAGCCGCGCCAGGACATCTCGGCCCTGGTCGTCAGTACCCAAGATGTGGCTTTTGTCCTCTCCGGGCTTGAGCTTGAGGGCGTCGGGATCGAACTTGGTCGGACTCCAACGCAAGGGCGGCCACACCGCAAAACCCATGTCCGGGCTGTCCGCCACGTCCTTCCAGGACTGGCCATCGAGTGATGCGTAGTGGCCCGACATGGGGAACCACCCGTCGCCGACTTCGACGCTCTTGAGCCGGTTGCGCATCGACTGCCAGGGTACCCAGGTGTCCACGTACGAGGCCAGGGCCGGAAAGACCATCTCACCCTTGTACGACGCGACGATGGGCTTGTCATTGGCCAGCATGGGTGCTGTCGCAGCCAAGGATGCCAGCAAGACCACGACGACCAGGCCAGCCATGCCCGAGTGGGAGCGACGCAAGCGACGCCAGATTCGCGACCAGTAGCTCTCGCTGAGGGTCTTGGCCGCCGGTTGCGTGGGAGATGCTTGCGTGGGAGCGGTGCTCACTCGGACCTCACACGCGGGTCGACCACGCTGTAGAGCAGGTCGGAAATCAGAATGCCGGACAGCGTCAAGAATGCGCTGAAGGTCGTGATGGCCATGATGACCGGGTAGTCACGGGCCAGGATTGCATCGAAGCCCAGCCGTCCCATGCCCTGGATGCTGAAGATGTACTCGACGATCACCGACCCACCGATCATCGCCGGGAGGAGGTTGGCGACCAGGGTCACGATGGTGATCAGGCTGTTGCGGAAGGCGTGCTTGAAGACCACCACGTACTCGGGCAGGCCCTTTGCGCGAGCGGTCCGCACGTAGTCTTCCTGGATGGTCTCCAGCATGGTGGTCCGCGCGTAGCGCGACAGGCTGGCGAAGCCCGCGTAGACCATGACGGTCACGGGTAGAACCAGGTGCAGCAGCCGGTCCCACAACCACGGGAGGTAGGACAGGTCGATGCTGTTGTCGCTGTAGAGCCCCACGCTGGGCAGGATATCCAGGGCCTTTTCGCTAGACAGGCTCATGATGAGCAGGGTCGCGAGCCAGAAATTCGGCACGCTGTAGAGCAGGAAGAGCACAAAGCTGCTGATCTGGTCGAAGGCGCTGCCGCGCTTGACCGCCGCCATCACGCCCAGCGGGATGCTGACAACGTAGATGATCATGATGGCGATGATATTGAGGCCAAGGGTGATCGGCAGGGCTTCGGCGATCTTGTCGATGACCAGCCGGTCATCGACGAAGCTGCGGTCAAAGTCCAGGGTGGCCGTGCGGTGCAACCAGCTCAGGTAGCGCTTCCAGATCGGGACCTGTCGCCACGACCGAGCGCCGGTGTAGACCGCGTCGCCTACGACCAGCACGTCCTTGACCGCGCCTGCGATGTCGGGGCTGCGGGCGAGCTCCTGACCGGTCGAGACCCGCCACAGCCGCGCGGTCTCGTCGTCACTGCCTGACACCAGGTGGTCGTCATCCGTCCAAGCGACCGCGTTCACCTGCTTGAAGTGACCCCGCAGACGCGCGACAGGGTCAGCGTCGAGGTCAGCCAGCGTCAGGACCGCCACCGTGCGGTCCCCAAGGGCCAGCGCCATCCTGGTGCCGTCCGGCGAGAGGGCCACGTCGTTGATCGCCGCCCCCACTCCCGGGTGATCTTCCAGCAGCTTGCCCGCCGTCGTGTCCCAGATCCGCAGGTGCTGATCGTAGCCGGCCGAGAGCAGATGCCCATCGGGCAGCACGGCCAGTGACCAGACCCCCGACAGGTGGCCCTCCAAGGCGAAGCGGGTCGTGAGCGTGTCGCCCTCGAGCACCCGCACCATGCCATCGTCCGCCGCGGTCGCCACGGCTCCGTCCGGCAGCGAGACGAGCCCGCGAACCTGACGCCCCAGGGCCGGCGCGGTCGCGACCGCCTGCCCCTGCTGGTAGCGAACGACCTGTCCCGAGCTGTCGGCCGCAAGCACCGCGTCCCCGTCCAGGGCCACGGCCGTGATCTGGGGGGCACCCGAGGCGCCAGCCCGCAGGGTCGCCGAGATCAGGCCCTGTGCGTCGAGGCTGACCAAGGCCCCAGAGCTGGTGCCAACCACCAGGCTACCCGCCGGCCCCGCTGCCAAGGAGATGGGCCAGCCGTCAAGCTCAGCCAGTCGAGCCGTGCGAACCCAAGGCAGCGCCGGGTCCTTGGATGACTCGGGTTCGGGCACCGAGGCGGGCCAGACCTGGACCGTCCGATCTTCGCGAACCATCCCAAGGAGCTTCTTCTTGGCCTTGATTGCGTCGGCCTGGCGTTCACGGCTCTGAGAGCCACCGCCCCCAGCGCCGCCCATCCCTCGTTCGTTGCCGGCACCTGCACCAAACTTGGTCGCCACCGGATCGCCCGGTGCCAGGTTGATGATCAGGAAGGTGACGAAGGTGATCCCGAGCAGGGTCGGGATCATGGCCACCAGGCGCTTGAGAGCGTAGACGATCAAGGTCCGGGGTCCTTACTTGTAGAGCACGTTCTCGGGCTTCACATACATATCGAAGGTCTGAAGCCCGGTCGGACGGACCTTGGCGCCCTCCAGACGCTTGTTTGCCAGCACGCCCACCAGGCCGTGAATGAGCAAGGTCACCGGTTGGTCTTCCTGGAAGACCGCACAGAAGTCCTTGTACATGGCGTCACGCTTGTCGTCGTCGTATTCGGTTCGCATCGCCGTCAGCAGGGCGTCTGCCTGGTCGTTGTGCCAGCCCGCCACGTTGCCGCCGTTGGGGATGTCCTGGCTGCTGTGGAAGCTGTCGTAGGAGTCCACCCAGGGGTCGGGGGGGCTGTCGTAGAAGGCCGCCGCGTCGAAATTCCGGCTGTCCAGGTCCGCGGCAAAGGTCGACCACTCCAGCGGCCGCACGGACATGCGGATCCCGACATCTTTCATCGCGTCGTCCATCACGGCGCCGAGCTGGGTGTAGAAGCGCCCGCCGCTGGGGACCTTGAATTCGAATTCAAAGGGCTGACCATCACGGTCGAGCACGCCGTCACCGTTGCTGTCCGTCCACCCGGCGTCGGCCAGGAGGCTGCGCGCTTCGTCCTCGTCGAAAGCCAGCGGTTTCAGGTCCTTGTTGTACATGGCGTAGCTGGGTTTGCTGGGGCAAACGGCGATGCGCCCTCGCCCGCGCTCGATCTCGTCGAGGATCCACTGCCGGTTGATCAGGTGGGCCATTGCGCGACGCACCCTCGCGTCGTCGAAGGGGGGCTTGCGATCGTTCCAGGCGACCATCGACCACCCGATGCCCGTGTGGTCATACTCGAAGTACTGGGCGATGTCGGTGATCGTCGGGTCCTTGCTGTAGTCGTCATCCCAGTCCTGGAAGGACGCCACCGTCACGTCGAATTTCTGCTTGCGGAAGGCTTCGAAAGCGGCGACCGGGTCCGAGATGAAGATGTACTTGATCTTGTTGAAATTGTAGTAGGTCGGCTCGACCTGGGTTCCCCAGTAGAAGGGGTTGTGGACCATCACCACGCCGTCCTTGGGGTGGTATTCGGTGTCGGCGTAGTAGTAGGGCCCGGTGCCGGGTGGGGGCACCCGAATCTTGTTGAAGACATCCCCAAAGCCCGGTTGGCCGGGCACGGTGCTGTACTCATCGATGCCCAGCTTTTTGGCCCAGACCGGGATCTGTTCTTCGTACCAACCCTTGTTGAGGATCCGTAGCGTGTAGCCGACGGTGTACAGGCCCTTCCAGTAGGGCTCCCGGTAGCGCACGACGACCGTGTAGTCGTCGGGGGTCAGCAGCTCGACCACCTGATCGAAGCCGCTGCGCAGGTTGTCAGCGTTGACCGAGGTGTCCCGCAGCACTTCGAAGCTGAACTTGACATCAGCGCTGGTGAAGGGCCGCCCGTCCGCATTCAGCACGCCCTTGCGCAGGTGGTAGGTGTAGGTCAGGCGATCGTCGCTGGCTTCCCAACTGGTGGCCAGGCTGGGCAGCACGGCGGGAGGGTGATCCGGGTCGACACGCAGCAAGCGCCCCAGGGTGTAGGCAGCGATCGTCGAGGCATCGCCCTCGCTGGTCGCGTAGTAGTTGAGCGTCCCAGGAGGC
>JAADHA010000320.1 GCA_013152105.1 Oligoflexia bacterium
GGACACCCTGGCCAGTCGCGCCCCGGCACCCGGTGGCGGCTCGGTGGCCGCTCTCTGCGGCGCGCTGGGGACCGGCCTGGCGGCCATGGTCGGCCAGCTCACGACCGGAAAGAAGGGCTACGAGTCCACCTGGGCCGAGCAGGACACCGCGGCCGTCACCGCCCAGTCCCTGCGCGAAGCATTCCTGGCCGACATTGACGCCGACACCGCCGCCTTTGACGGCATCATGACGGCCTTCGCCCTGCCCAAGCGCAGCGTCGACGAAAAGCGGGCCCGTCGTCAGGCCATCCAAGCCGCGACCCGGGTCGCCATCGATGTGCCGCTGGGCGTGCTGGAGCGGACGGTGAGCGCGCTCGATCCGGTCGAGGTCGCCCTTTTGGGCAACGACAACGCCCGCAGTGACGCCGGCGTCGCGGCGCTGGTGCTGCGCGCCTCGGCCGAGGGGGCCTGGTACAATGTCCAGATCAACCTCAGCGGCTTCCGGGACGCCGAATTCGCTGCCCAGGTGCGCCAACGTGCCCAGGCCGCCCTGGACGAAGTACACCGTCGCACCGACGACATCGCCGCCACGGTGCGCAGCCAGCTCTCTGGCTGATTCCCAACAAGGCCGGCACGGCCTCCTGCCACTGGAGCGGCCGGCATGTTGCATTTTGCAACATTCTCGGTCTCCTGTTGCGACCTGCAACGTAATCGGGCATCGTATGGCCTCAAGGCATCTAGAGGAGGCCGTGATCGAACACTCTATTCAGCTCCATTCCATCCACGATGGCCGCGATGTGCGGCTCACGGCCATCGAAGAAGCCGAGCTGGGACGCGAGATTCGCGGGGCCGAGCGCGCGGCCCGGGAAGCTGTCGCGGGCTGGGACCAGGCCGAACGCATCCTGCTTCAGCGCCCCAGCCGCGCCGAGCGGACTCGCGGCGGTGCCATCAAGCGTCTGGAAGAAGCCATCGAAGCGCTTCAGGCGCTGAGTTGCGAGCCCAACACCGACCCGGATCTGCTGGACGCGGTCCAACAAGCGCGCACCGCCTGGCACCAGAGCGAGCGACTGC
Source organism: Oligoflexia bacterium (assembly GCA_013152105.1). Lineage (GTDB taxonomy): Bacteria > Myxococcota_A > UBA796 > UBA796 > UBA2385 > UBA2385. The sequence goes on from JAADHA010000320.1 coordinate 1,051, forward strand.
GCTGGCAATTGGCGATGAGCGGGATCCGCATCGCGCGGGGCGAAGCCCGCAAGCTGACCTGCTCGCTGATGAGCGAAGAAGACCTGGTCCAGGAAGGCTTCATCGGCCTGCTCCGTGCCGCCAGTCGCTTCGACCCGGACCGCGGGATCCGCTTCAGCACCTACGCCCGCTGGTGGGTACGCGCCCAGATGACCCGGTCGATCGAGACCAAGGGCCGCATGGTGCGCCTGCCAGGCGGCGCGGTTGAGCAGCTCCGCAACCTGCGCCGGGCGGCAGACCGCTTCGAGACCGACGGCGAGGACTACGACATCGGCATCTTGGCCGATGAAGTCGGCATCGACCAGGTCCGGGCCAAGTTCCTGCTCTCCATCGGCGGGGTCGTCAGCTCTTCGCAGGAAGACGAGGAAGGCCACAAGCTGGAGGATCGCTTCGAGGCCGATCTCGACGGCGACAAGCTCGAGCACGTCACCGAAGCCCGCCGGATGTTCGGTCGGGTGGCGGGCGTCTTCGACGACGTCCTGGACGAGCGCGAGAAGTTCATCATCAACCGGCACTACGGCCTGCACGGCGAAGACGAGCACAATATGGCCTCGATCGCCCGTGAGCTGGGCCTGAGCCGCGAGCGCGTCCGCCAGATCGAACGCCGCGCCCTCAAGCGGCTGCGTACTGCGATCTAGTACCGCAATCTAGGAGTCGTTGGGAGCTCCATCGAAGCGGAAGGGTGGTTTGGGGATTGACGGTCCGGCACTTGTGGGCCGCCCGGGGCTGCACTTCTGCTATCCTCGACTCCCCACTCCATGGATTTGCTCATGTCGTCCTCCCAACTCGCTTCGTCGGCCCTCCCTCCGAGTATCCGCGCGTTCCTGCTGCTGACGGCGGCCCTGCTGCCGCAGACAGCGTGGGCCTTCGATGACGAACCCAACGACTCCTGCAGCAGCGCGGACGCGGTCACGCTGTCGTTCTCGGACACCGGCGGTCTCAGTGACGCTTCGGACGTTGACTACTTCCAGTTCACGCCTGGACGGGACGGAATGCTCTCGGTGGACCTCGAGAACCTGACCAACCCGGACGACGACTTCACCTTGGAGGCCACCGACGCAACCACCAGCGCGGTCGTGGACTCGGCCAGCACAACCGCTGGACACGTCGGCGTGATCTGGGCCGCCACGGGCGGGACGAGCTACTGCCTTGATGTGGACGGGGGGGAAGGCGGCTACAGCCTCAGCGCCTCATTTGCCCTTGATCCGCCCGTCATCGACCAGATCCAGGACGCGACAGGCACAGCCATCACCTCTGCGTTTCGAGGCGACTCCGTCACCATCGTCGGTCAGGACTTCATCGCAGATCCCGATGACGTGGTCGTCATCTTCGATGGTGCCCTGGCGGCGGTCGACAGCCTCAGCGACACAGAGATCGACGTGGTGATTCCCGCAAATGCGGTTGACGGAACCGTCTATGTCATCGTCGAGGGTCGTATGAGCAGCGGCTACGACTTCAGTGTCGGCGAGACCACGGCCGAGAGCCCGCTGGACTACACGGCGCCCGACGGGGCCTACTTCAGCGGCCTGCCGGCCAATCCCGTGTTCTTGAATCGGACCTTCGTGACCTTCGACCCGGCGCTGGATCGAACCGGTGTGGAAGCCGTGCTCGACGACGTGGCGACCGGGGTCTCGGCCTGGTCGGGCTGGTCCGTCGTCGGTGCCCTGCCCATGCTCAACGGCTTCCAGGTCGAGTGGACCTTCGCAGACCCCACGGTGGCGCCCGATCTGGACGACCTGTACGACGTGATGGGGGCATTATCGCTGGAGGCTGACATCACCAGCGTCTCGCCCGAGGGAGTCTACAAGTCCTACAACGCCCTGACCCTGGCCAGTGACTACGACCTGCTGTACGCGAACTCCACGCAGACGGGGGCCATGGCCCAGATCAGCCTGCCCGAAGCACGACGACTCTTGCGCTTCAGCGGCCTGTCCAGCCTGTCGGCGGACCCCGGCATGGTGATCTTCGATTCCGGGCTGTACTTCGGGACCGGCTGGACTGGCCCTGGTCTGACCGAGTTCCCGTCGGACTACTTCACGCTCTTGGAGTTGGACGATAGTGGCACCTGGGGAGAGACGGCCGCACCTGGGCACGCCTCCCTGCTGATTGGGAGCGTCAACCACGGCAACGAGACGGCGTCGGTGGTCGCAGGCAAGAGCCAAGGTGATCCCGACTGGCTGGACGGTACCGCCCGCTCGAACGACAATATGTCCGGCATCTGGGCCAGCCTGGATCTGTTCGGCATCAACGACGACGCGGCCTTCGAGTCGGGGGCCGGGATTGAAACCGACGAGCCCGGCGAGGCTATCACTCATTCGGTGGTCGTCGTGAACGACCACACCCTCGCGGGCGCGGATACATCCGGGTCCTATGACTCGACGACGCTGTTTCTGTACGGCTTGGCGAACACGGTTTGGAACACCTCGATGAAGGATTGGGTCTTCGCCATTCCCCAGGGCCTGAACATGGGCAAGCGTTCCGACGTGGACACGGACAAGCCCGCGACTTCGGGAGCGGACGAAGGCAAGTACAACCAGACTTTCGAGAACCTGGTCGCCGCCGCCTGCGCCCGTCATGTCTTCGTCATGTCCTCCGGTAACGACGGCAAGGTCGTGGACACCGTACCTGAACTCGAGACTACGGCCCGCTGGCTAAAGAAGCACTGCGGCGACACGTCCCTGCTCGTGGGGGGGACCTACGCGGGGGGCTACGGTACCGGCGCCGACCAGCCTGCCGTCCACAGCGGGGGTTCGACCAGCCGGACCGGCCACCAGATCGACATCGCCGCCCCCTTCGATGCCTGGCGCCTGGCGGGGGCGTCGTGGAACATTGGCGCTGGCGCTCCCCAGCTCTCCTTCGAGTCGGGCCGCGATGCATTCGGCAACTCGTACAGCGGTCCGGCCGTCGCCGCGGCCGTGGGCTTGCGGCAGGCCATTCTACCCGACGAGTCCGCGAAGGATCGGCGAACCGGCGTCCTGGAGAATTCCGACGACATCAGCAGCATCACCACCGACTTCGGCGCCCTGAGCACCGGGCTTGTGCCGCGCCTCAACCTCTTCGAGGTCGTGTACGACGCGCTGTTCAAGGCCGAGTCGCTGCCGCTCCACCGCACCCAGGTCCGGGTCTATGCGGCCGACGCCGTTGACCAGGTACTGCTCTCCCAGGTGGTCGACCCGACCACGGGCGTCCGAGACTCGGGCACGCTGGTGAGCACCAATGTCTCCCTGGATGGCTGCAACGAGCCGATGGACGTCGCGATCCACCCCCTGGGAGACGTCGTCTACGTCCTGTGCGGAGACAGCGCCCAGATCGCGGCCTACACCGCCACGGACCTGGACTACGTCGGGTCCGTGGACCTCGAAGGGGTGGTCGGCGGCTCAGCCGAGCTGGTGATGCTGCCCTCGGGCGTGCTCTACGTGACGACGCGGAACGCCTCGGGGGCGATGGTGGTCGAGGCATTCGACACCTGGACGGGTGCTCGCGAGGCGCCGACCGCCTTGTTGTGGGACACCTTCTCGACCTCGACCCCGGTGGGTGCGGGCGGCGCGGCCCACCCCGATGGCACGGCGATCGCCCTGATGGTGAGCGACTACATCACCACCGGCGAGGACTACGATGTCATGGTCAAGATCACACCGGACCACGACGACGTGGACAAGGGGACCTCTGTGTCTGGCGGCGACACCACCTACGACCTCACCAACGTCGAGTCGCTGGTCTCCGTGTCGGGTACCCGCAACGCACGCGACCTGGACTGGATGCCGGACGGCTCGGCCGCGCTGGGTGTCTTCAACCGCGCCTCGGGCGGAGGCTATGCTGAGATCGTGTAGACCGACTTCGACGGCACCACCAGCAGCCACACGGTGTCCGACAACTGCGAGTACCTGGTCTCGATCGCGGTCGATCACTCCGGGCAGACCGACTACGGCTTCGTCGCCTGCACGGTTCCCTCGGGCAGCTCCGACCGAAAGGTCGCGGTGATCGACCTGTCCTCCTCGCCCTCATCCTTCTCACCGGTGACCTCGATCTATGCCAACACCATCGGCGGGACCGACCTGGT
>JAADHA010000319.1 GCA_013152105.1 Oligoflexia bacterium
ACCTGTCGTGGATCTTTCTGCACCGAACCACGCCAGACGGCACCCTGAGCGACTGGCTCACCGTCCTGGGCACGGCCGCCGACACACCACAGTCCTTCACCGTCACCAGCTTGGACCTGAGCTTGGACCTGGACGCCGAGTGCTTCACCTTGGTTCAGGTGGATCCGGCCGGGGGCCGAGTCTCGTCTGCCGAGTCGCGCTGTGCGACCCTCACAACCCTCCATCCACCGCTCGACGAGAACAGCACCCGGGGCTGTATGACCGCGCCGTCCGCGCCGCCCGCCGCGATCACCTGCCTGCTGCTCCTTCCGGCCATCGTGATCCGACGCCGCAAGGGCGCCTGTTGACCCCAAAGACCGCGCTGGCAGCAGCCCTTGGGGGGGCCGCGGCCCTGAGCCTCGGTCCAAGCCTGGCCTGCCGCCAGACGACCCCCGCGCCGACCCGCCCCAATATCGTGCTCCTGGTCTGGGAGACCACCCGCGCGGACCATGTCTCGGCGCTGAGCTATCCACTGCGGACGACGCCCAATCTCGAGCTCCTGGCGGCAGAAGGCGTCGTCTTCGACAACAACATCGCCACCGCGCCGTGGACCCTGCCCAGCGTCACCAGCCTGATGACCGGCCTCTCTCCGACCGCCCACGGCGTGCAGACCTACGAAGACGGGCTGGGCCCCCAAGACCCCACCCTGGCTGAACGCCTGCGGGGCGCGGGCTACACAACCGCACTGCTCGGGGTGAACACCTTTTTTGAGGCAGACAAGGGACTTGAACGGGGCTTCGACTTCTACTTCGGCCAAGGCGACGTACCCGGCCCGGAGCTGTCTGATCGAATGCAGGGCTGGCTGGACAGCCGACCAACCGACCGACCCTTCTTCCTCTACCTGCACATCTTCGAGCCCCACTGCCCCTACGATCCACCGCCCGAATACGCGCACGTCTTCGACCCTCGACCCGCTTCGCTGTCCACCGACCGGGCCTATACGCGCGACGAGTGGGACCGGGTCTTTGGCTGCTTCCGACTGCCTCCCCCCGGCGCGGCTGGCCAGGCGGTCCTGGACATGAACAGCTACCTGTCCGCCTACGACGCCAACCTGCACTACACGGACCACCTGACCGGGATCATGATTCAGCGCCTCCAAACGCGGGGCCTGATGGATGACACCCTGGTTGTCTTCGTCGGTGACCACGGCGAAGAGTTCCTGGAGCACGGCGACCACGGCCACGGCCGACACCTCTACCAGGAGTCCATCCACGTTCCTCTGATCATCCGCCCGGCGGGCACCGCCAAAGCCCGCGCCCGCTTTGCAGGACGACGGGTCGGAGCGCTGACCTCCTCTGTCGATATCGCCCCGACCATTCTGGCAGTCGCGGGCATCGACCCCAAGGCGCTGCCGCAGACTGAGCCCCAGCTCGAGGGCATCGACCTCTCGCCCACATGGCTTGGCCGAGGGCCGCCCCGGCAGCTCGCAGACCGGGCGGCTTTCGCAGGCACCGACCACGAGGCCCACCTGCGCAGCGTTCAGCACGGGGACTGGAAGCTCATCGTCGATGTCGGCCAGCCTGTCCAGGATCCAGACCTGCCTCCAACCCCCACGGCACAACCGCCACCTCTGCTCTTCCAGCTCGAATCGGACCCTGAAGAACTCCACGATGTCGCGCAAGAGCACCCCGACATTGTGCGCGAGCTGATGCAGTCGCTGCAACAGCATGAGACCGCTGACCTGGCAAGGGCCGCCAAGATCGGGCACAGCGCCCGCCCCCTGGACCAAGAGACTCGCCTGGCTCTCCGGCGACTGGGCTACCTGGAATGAAAGTCCGCTGACGCTGGTGAGACCCCTCGCCCGACTTGTCAGGCCGCGCCAGCCGACCTCGTGGGAAGCTGCGCTGGCAGCCCCTTCCGCACGGGATCGAGCCACGAATCCGGCGCCACCGTTTTGTTGTGTTCGACCCAGTACTCCCGCGGCTGGGGGCGCCCCAGCAGGTAGCCCTGCAACAGATCGCATCCCAACTCGGCCGCGAGGACAGCCTCCTCGGGACGCTCGATTCCCTCTGCCACCACCGTCGCCCCTTCCTCGCGCGCCAGCTTGACTACGGCCCCCACGTAGCGCCGCTTGCGGGCATCGGTGTCACAGTCCGCCAGGGCCAAACGGTCCAGCTTGAAGAACTCGGGCTCCAGTGCCAGCAGCCTGGCCAGGTAGTCGAAGCCGCTACCCAGATCGTCCACCGCGATGCGGTATCCACAGGCACGCAGATGGGCCGCCGCCACCGCGACCTTGTCCACATCTTCAATGCGCCCGTTCTCGTTGACCTCAAGGACCACGCGCGAGGCGTAGCGCCGCAACGGGTGCGACTCCATCGCGTGTTCCTCTCGCAAGACCTGCGCCAAGCTCAGGTTTACCGTCACGATTCCGTCGAGACCCCCCGCGGCGATGTCGTCAGCGACATGGGAGATGATGCCGCGCTCCAGGTCGTCCTGTCGACCCAAGCGACTCGCGAGGTCGAGCACATGCCAAGCCGACGGGCAACAGGAAGCACGGCTGCGCACCAGGGCCTCGTATCCATAGACTGTTCCCGCGGTGGCGTCGACGAGCGGCTGCCACGCCATGTAGAGCTGGTCCACCGCTTCCTGGAATTGCACGGCCGCGGTCCGCTGGGCAGCGTCGTCCTGACCTCGGGCGGCATCGGCACTCCGCGCCGCCACCATCATGCGTCGAAGCTCGAGCGCACGCGCCAGCGCCGCCCGCAGTTGGGAGGGAGTAGCGGGCAGGGTGATGCAGGTGAGCGCACCCGCGTTGACCGCATCGACGGCCTGCGCCTCGCGACCAGGCGGAGCCAGGGCGATGATCGGCGTCAGGGTGCCGGCTTGACGCTCGAACGCGACCAGTCCGTTTCGATCCCGTCCCAACAGATCCACATGACAGATGGCCACATCCGGCTTCATATGCCGTAGCGCACGTCTGGCCTCGTCCCCTCCTCCGGTGACGATATTCACCGTACAATTCGCGTCTCCGATCAGGTCCTGCAGCCGCTGTGCGACCGCCGGATCCGGCACCACCAGCAACAGCTTGACGGTCTCCGCGACCACGTTCGCCTGGGTCCAAGCTTCAGACAGCATGGTGTATTCCTCACGAACTCAGGATGGTGTCAGCCGCTTGCAGCCGACGACAGACGCGTTCAGTCGAAGGTGACCCGGGGAACGCCAAGCAGAAAACCCTGGGTGAGGTCGCAGCCCAACTCCACCGCTGTCAGGTGTTCCTCGGTGCGCTCGATGCCCTGCGCGACCACCCAGGCACCCTCGGCATGCGCCATCTCCACGACCTCGGTGATGTAGCGCTGCTTGATCTTGCTCTGGTCACAGCGGTGAACCAGAGCCGCACCCAGTTTGTAGATGTCCGGTGCCAGAACCCGCATCCGAACCAGCGAGGCCGTCGAACTGTTGATGTCACCCGCGGCGATGCGGTAGCCGCACTCGCGCATACGGGCCAAGGTCGCCAGGACCTCGGGCGTCAGGGGAATCGGGAAGTCCTGGCTGAACTCCATGACCACACGACTGGCATAAGGCAATAGCGGATCAGCGTCCGTGCCCAGCACACCCTGGGTCAGCTCCGAGACGCTGGCATTGACGAAGAAGGTACGCCACTGTGCGGCATCTTCGAAGTGAATGGCGAGCAACTCCCGGACCCGGTCGTCCACGTCTTGGACTCGTCCCAAACGCTCCGCAACAGCCAGCAATGGACTTGCGCTTGGAAAGCGAGTGGAGGTTGTGCGCAACAGGACCTCGTAGCCCACCACACAGTTGGTCTTGGCCCGAACGACCGGCTGGAAGACCAGGTACAGACCCCCCAGGGCCTGGTTGAAGAGCTGGGACAGTGCCAGGTGGTCCTGGGCTTCGAACGGTGCGTCTTCGGACTCCGCCGAAACCGAGGACTTCTCCTGTTGTGTGGCCATGATCCGCTCGATCGCGCCACCCAGGGCCCCTCGACCCACCACCTCGGTAATCAGGCCATCAGCCGGAGCCGAATCGGTGCTGGCGATCGTCACGTCATCCGCGGCATCCTTCACCAGGATCATGGGCAGCGTCGGGTGACGCAGTTGCATCCAGGCGCCGAGCTCGCCCGAAGCCTGAGTGTCCGATCCATCGCAGATCACAAGATCCACATTCCCCTGCTCGACCCGGGCGAAGGCATCTTCGCAGCGGGGACAGGAGACGGCGATATGGCCCAGCGCGTTCACAACATCAGCGAGGTACGATCCCGAATCACCTTGTGTCTCGACAGCGAGCACATGCAAGGAGCGAGGGGGAAGACACACGGAGAAAGCAGCAGACACGTAGTGCTCCGGGGAGATGCAGCGGGCCGTAAGCCGCGCTGGGCGGGGCGGGGTGTTGCAAGCCGCGTGCCACTCACCTGGTCATCGAGAAGCACGCGCCACAGTACCCCGAGCCCACAACCGTGCCACCACACCCGTTCCAACCTGTTCCAAGCGGCACACCACCTGAGATCCCATGGACTGCGATGCCTGGCCGGAGAGGGGCCCGTGCAGCCAGGGACAGCATCCGCCTGGCACTGCCAGCGCCTGGCATGAACAGTGCATAGACAGTGCATACTGCGCCCGCAACCTCCGGCCACCACAGGTGGTCGGTCCGCCCGACAAGGAGCCCGTCATGAACCATGACCCAATGGGCACACAGAGCCAGGCCTCTGAAGAGACGCCCGGATCCGAGTCCGCGGTCCACCAGGGCGTCGGACGGACTGGTCGCCGCGCGACACCACGCGTCGCCTTCGAGGCTCTGGTCAGCCTCAGCTCCGAGACCTGCTTCGTGACAGGCGACGCCGAGAACATCTCCCAAGGGGGGATCTATGTCGCGACCCTCTCTCCACCTCCAGAGGGAGAGATCGTGACCGTGCGCATTCGTGTCGATGAGGACTCCTGCCCACCCCTCCCGGTCACCGGCCGTGTCGCCTGGGTGCGCCGAGACGAGCTGGGCGAAGCGCTCGGCTGTGGCATCTCCTTTACCGACGTCGACGGCGTCACCGAGGCTGGGCTGCATGCGATGATCGATCGCGTCGACCGCGAACCCCTGATGTGGGAGTTCTGAGTCAGGGCCCACACTGACTCGGCTCAGGCCAGGCGGGCGCCCGCCGCGCAGG
>JAADHA010000409.1 GCA_013152105.1 Oligoflexia bacterium
GGCTTCCAGGGCTGGCGGGGCCACCAGCCGACCGTGTGGCAGCGCCTGGTCGCCGACGCCCAGGCGCGCCCTGCCGCACCCATCCCGCCAATCCATGGCAGCGACCGCGATCCCAACGCGATCGCCATGGCCCGCGCCGGTCTGTCCTCCCTGGGGCTCGGGGACGCGGTGCGGCTCTCGGTGCTCCCGCTGGCCGACCTGCATGCGCCCGATGGGGCACCGGGGCTGCTGGTCACCAACCCGCCCTACGGCGCGCGGGTCGGCGACCAGGGCCAGGCCGCCGCCACCATGGCCGAGCTGGGCGACACCTTGCGCCAGCGCTTCCTGGGCTGGCACGCCTGGGTCCTGGCGGGCAGCGTCGCGCTGAGCAAGCGCCTGGGCCTGCGGCCGGCCCAGCGGATCCCCGTCTGGAACGGTCGCATCGACTGTCGCTGGCTGGACGTGCCGATCAGCTCGCAGCCGGTGAAGGCAGGGGCCGAGCCCACGCCATGATCGGGTGATCTGCGGCGATGGACCTCTGGTCAGTGGCACCAGCCCCCTGGCGGGAGGGGAATTCGCGCCCGCGACGCTCACCCTGGCCCAGGCGCACCCCCAGGCGCCTGGCTGAGCGCGCGCACGACCACGCCCGCCGCGGCGAAGCCCGCCGCCCCGGTGACGAAGCCCGCCGTGCCCCAGATCACGTGCCGCTCTTCACAGCCGTGGTGGTCATTGTCCCCGTTGGGGCACACACAGGCGAAGCCCTCGTCCCCATCATAGGCCAGGGTCTGGCTGGGCCTGAGGGCTTCTTCGCTGTACACCGCCGGGATGCCGAAGGGCCCCTTGCGGGGGAAGCCGTAGCGCTGGCGCAGCACCTTGCGGACGCTGGCCGCCAGTGGGTCGACGCGGGTCTGTGCCAGGTCCGCCGTGCGCAGCCGGGTCGGGTCGAGCCGCCCGCTGGCCCCGGTGCAACAGACCACCCCGAGCTGGCGCTGGGTGCACTGGTGGAGCAGGTGGCACTTGGCGGTCACGTTGTCGATGGCGTCGACGACAAAGTCCAGGTCGCGCTTCTGGGACAGCAGTAGATCCGCCGTGCGGGCTTCGTAGAACAAGGGCACGGCGGTGATCTTCGCGTCTGGATTGATGAGCCGCAGGCGCTGTGCCAGCACGCTGGCCTTGGGCTTTCCCACGGTCCCCCGCAGGGCGGGGAGCTGGCGGTTGATGTTGGTGACGCAGACCAGGTCGAAGTCGACCAGGGTCAGGCGGCCGACCCCGCTGCGGGCCAGGGCTTCGGCGGTCCAGGAGCCGACCCCACCCAGGCCGATCACCATGACGTGGGCGTCGTGAAGGCGCGTCACGCCGTCATCGCCCAGCAGGCGCCCGAGTCGGTCCCAGCGGCGGTGGATTCGCCGAGGCGGGGTCGAAGCAGGCGCGGAGCGGACGGGTTTCTGCATGGACCGACTCAACACAGACGCAGCAGGGTGTGCGCGTTGCGGGTGGTGGCGGCCGAGACGCGGTCCGGTGACAGGTCCCGCAGCTCCGCGATGGCGTGGATGACGTCTATCAGGCAGGCGGGCCGATTTGGAGCGGGCTGGCCCAGCGGCGGCTGGTCGGGGGCGTCGGTCTCGATCAGCAAGCGGTCGAGGGGCACCACGGCGGCGGCCCGGCGCACCCGGTCGTGGCGGGTCAAGCTGCCCGAGAAGGACAGGTAGAGCCCCAGCCCGAGCCAGTCGGGGACCAGCTCGGCGGGCGCGCTCACCGAGTGCAGCATGCCGCCCGCGCTCGGCAGCCCGTCCCGGCGGATCAGCTCCAGGGCGCGGGCCTGGGCACGGACGACATGCAGGATCACGGGGAGATCGCGCTCTCGGGCCATGGCGAGCTGGGCTCGAAAGGCGCGTTCCTGGCGAGCCATGCTGTCCCTTGGCACACGCCGGGACCGGTCCAGCCCGAACTCTCCCAGGGCGATCGGGGCGATCGGATCGGTGCCCAGCGCCCCGCCCAGCGCGGCGCCCAGGTCGTCGAGGAGCGGGGTCAGTTCCTGGTCCGTGGTCTGGGCGATGGTCCAGGGGTGGATCCCGAAGGCCACAAACACCCCGGATTCGGCCTGAAGCGCCGCCTGCTCGCGCCAGCCCGCCGGATCGACCCCAGCCACGAGCTGCCCCGTGATGCCACAGCGACGCGCGGCGGCCAGCTCGGCCAGCGGGTCGGCGCAACGGTCGAGGTGGTTGTGTGCGTCGAACAAGGGGCCACGTTCCGGGACAGGGCGGATGCCCGGCCTTGATTGGGTGTAGTCTCTCTCGCCGGGTGTGGCACATGGCGCGCCCACGGAGTCGTGATGCCCTTCTATGGCGAGTTCCTGGTTCAGCTCGGCGTGGTTCGTCAGGACCAGCTCTGTGCGGCCTTGGCCCAGCAGGGAAACGGGCGCTTGCGCCTGGGAGAGCTGGCGATGGCGCGCGAACTGCTCACCGCCCAGCAAGTGGCCCAGGCGCGCCGCTGCCAGCGCAATCGCGGCCAGGATCTGGATGATCTGCGACTGGGCGAGATCGCCGTCGCTTTGGGTTTCATCACGACCGAGCAGGTCGAGCAGCTCTACACCGAGCAGCGCAAGGACTGGCGTCGCATCGGAGATGTCCTGGTCGAACTCGGCGCCCTCACCAAGGACGCGCACGAGTCCTACCTGCGCGACTTCCTCCACCTGGAGCTCGCGCGCCGACGACGCCTGGACGCATCGATCGCGCAGATGCCCCACCCTGCCCTTGTGGCGATGCATGTCGCCCTCGCGCGCCGCTTGCTGCCCCGCTTCGGCCTGATGGACTGCAAAGTGGCCGATGTCCGGGTGTCTCCGCGTGCCGCGCCAGGGCTGGCCTGGAGCGGTCGTCGTCGGCTCTCGGGCGGCGCGGATGTCGTCGTCCTCCTCAGCGTGTCCGAGCCAACACTCGCCCGGCTCGCCCAGGACGCGACCGGGGTTGATGTGCCCGACTCGCCCCAGCGGGCGCTGCCGGTTCTGGCCCAATTGACCGAGACCCTCAGTGACCTGGTCTGCGCGAAGCTGCCAGAGTTGGGTCTGGTGGGTGAAGAGACGCAGACCCTGGCCGACGACGGTTTTCAGTCGGTCGCGGATGTGCTTGGCGACGGGGACCTGGCACAGATCGACCTGGTCCACGCCGCTGGTGGTGGGATCTCGGCCCGCAGCGTGCTGACCCTGCTCACCCTCCCACGCGACTAGCCAGCGCCCGATCCGCCAGCGCCCGATCCGCCAGCGCCCGGCCGGTCCAGCTCCCGGTGGCATCGGCGGTCTCCGCCAGCTCTTCGGGCGTGCCGGTCGCGATCACCTGGCCGCCCTGTGCACCACCTTCGGGGCCCAGGTCGATGACGTGGTCGGCGCTGCGAATGACGTCGACGTGGTGCTCGATCACCAGCACCGTGTGGCCGTGGTCGACCAGGCGGTGGAGCACCTCGAGCAGGCGCTCCACGTCTGTCCAGTGCAGCCCGGTGGTGGGCTCATCCAGCAGGAAGACGGTCTCGGCGGGCGGGCCCTTTTCGCGTCGGGTCCTGGGCGGAGCGGCCAACTCGCGGGCCAGCTTGAGACGCTGGCTCTCGCCGCCGGACAGGGTGCTGGCCGGCTGACCGAGGCGAACGTAGCCCAGCCCGACATCCACCATGGCGGCCAGGCGGCGGCTCACGCTGCGCTGGTTCGCGAACAGGGGCGCCGCCTGCTCGATCGGCAGATCCAGCACGTCGGCGATGGACAGCCCCTTCCAGCGGGCGGTCAGCACCTGGTCCTGGTAGCGCCGCCCACCGCAGTGCTCGCAGCTCACCCACACATCGGACAGGAAGTGCATCTCGACCAGCACCGCGCCTCGCCCCTCGCAGTGGGGACAGCGCCCGGCCTTGGCGTTGAAGGAGAACATGCCCGGCTTCCAACCCTGCTCTCTTGCCACCGCGGTCTGCGAGAAGAGCTTGCGGATCGGGTCCATCACGTCGCCGTAGGTCGCGGGGCAGGATCGCGGGGTGCGACCGATCGGCCGCTGGTCGACGACCACCAGCCGCTGGGGCAGCCCCCGCCGCCGCGCCTTGCGTTGGGCGGTGATCTTCGCTTCGAGCCACGGTCCCAGTTCGTCCATCAGCAGCGTGCTCTTGCCCGAGCCTGACACGCCGGTGATGACCGTCATGCACCCGCGAGGCAGGCGCACCTGGACCTGGTGCAGGTTGTTGCGGGTGATGGGCGGGGGTTCAAACCACGCCGTGGGCTGTCGGCGGCTCTGTGGCACGGCGATCCGTCTGCGGCCGGCCAGGAAGTCGGCGGTGGCGCTTGTTCCGGTCGCGGCCAGGGTCGCGGGCGCCCCCGATCCGACGATGAGACCACCGTGCTCACCGGCGGCGGGGCCCATGTCGATGATGTGGTCGGCGGCCCACATCACGTCGGGATCGTGCTCGACCACCACCAGGGTGTTGCCCAGGTCGCGCAGCCCGGCCAGGGTCTTCAGCAGCCGCGCCGTGTCGCGAGGATGAAGCCCGATGGTCGGCTCGTCGAGCACGTAGATCGTCCCGGTGAGCCGTGCCCCGAGCTGTGTGGCCAGGCGGATCCGTTGGGCTTCGCCCCCCGACAGGGTGTGGGCGGCCCGGTCCAGGCTGAGGTAGCCCAGGCCGACATCATCGAGGAAGGCCAGCCGGGCCAGCAGTGCGTCGATGGCCTGCTTCGCGATGGTGGCTTCGGTGGGCTCCAGGCTCAGCGAGGACCAGAAGGTGCGGGCAGCAGAGACGGTCAGCGCGCAGGTCGCGGCGATGGACATGCCAGGGGGCTGTGCACCCGAGGGGGTGAGCGGGGCGCCGGTCGGCTGTTGGCCCGCGCCGATGGTGACGAAGAGGTGGATCCGGCGCAGGCGGCCGCCCTCGCAGTCGGGGCAGGTGGTCTCGCGGCGTAGCCAGCTCGCGCGCGAGTTCCACGCGTTGATGATCGCGATCATTCCGGGCCAGCGCCGGGTCTCCTCGATGCGGGTCCGGCTTTGCCCGAAGCGGCTGGTCCACTTGACAGACAGGTCGGCGTCGAGCCCGTAGAGCACGGCCCGTCGCAGGGCCGGCGGCCACTCGCAGACCGGCGTGGTCCACTTTGCGCCGAAGTGCTTGAACACGGCTTTGGCGAGGGTCCGCTTGCGCTGGCCGCGG
>JAADHA010000205.1:0-3458 GCA_013152105.1 Oligoflexia bacterium
TCCGAGACCGGGTGGTCGGGATCATGTCCGAGCTCAAGCAGGGCGATGTGCGCGACTGGAGCACCTTCGTCGGCGCGGTCATCGACAAGCGCGCTTTCGACAAGCACTGCGCGTATCTGGACCTGGCCAGGGACACGGCCAAGATCGTGGCGGGTGGCCAGGCCGACGGCTCGGTCGGCTACTTTGTGCAGCCCACGCTGGTTGAGGTCGATGACCCCAAGCACCGCATGATGCGCGAGGAGATCTTCGGACCGATCATGACCGCGTGGGTCTACCCGGCGAAAAAATACGCCGAGACGCTCCAGCAGGTCGACCAGACCAGCCCCTTCGCCCTGACAGGCGCGGTCTTCGCGACCGACCGCTATGCCATCGGACAGGCGATCGAGGGACTCCGCCACGCCGCCGGCAATTTCTATATCAACGACAAGCCGACCGGTGCGGTGGTCGGTCAGCAGCCCTTCGGAGGAGCGCGGGCCAGCGGCACCAATGACAAGGCCGGCAGCGCGCTGAACCTGCTGCGGTGGGTCTCGCCACGGACCATCAAGGAGACATTCCTGCCCGCCACCGACTGGCGCTACCCCTACCTTGACACCCAATAGGAGCTTCCTCCTGGCTCCCCCAACACCTCAGATCTTGACAGCGCGGCCCTACTGGCTAAAGTAGGGCCTAGGACAGGTGGTGGCAATCAACCCGCCTGCCCCAACGACGAGGGCGCTGGCCATGCACTGCGCGGGGATTCCCTGCCAAGCTGGCAGTGTCCTGGCTCTTATGCACTCCAGGCACATTCCCTGTGCCACCTGGGCAGTGGACTGCCCTGGCTGACGCCCCCGAATCCCTGACGGCGCCACTCTCCAACGACTCGGCGGCTCTCCGCGGTCACAGGACTGTGTACCGCGTGCGGAGGCCCATGTGATGACTGATGCAAGTCCGTCCTGACAATCCCCTGATCGTCCAGGGCGACGGAAAAGTCCTGGTCGAGACGACCCACCCCCGGTACGAGGAAGCACGTGACTTCCTGGGGCGTTTCGCCGAACTGGAAGCCTCGCCCCAGTTGCTTCACACCTATCGGATCAGCGCGCTCTCCCTGTGGAATGCCGCGTGCGCCGGGATGCACGCCGACACCATCGTCAACGGGCTGCGGAGCATGTCCAAGTTCGACGTGCCCGGTGAAGTCCTCGAGACGGTCACCAGCACGATCGAGCGCTATGGCCTGGTCAAGCTCGTGCCTCACCCCGAAGAACCGGATCGCCTGATCCGCCTGGAATTCTCGACTGGCTTCGTCGCGAAGATGGTGGCAAAAGAAGCCCCCCTGCGCGAACTGATGCTCGAGGATGGACGGCGCTTCTGGGCGATACAGCAGGGCCACCGCGGCATCTTCAAGCAGCGCGCCCTTCAGGCGGGCTGGCCAATCGAAGACCTGGCTGGTTTCAGAGAGGGCGAGGGCCTGAAGATCGTGCTGCGAGACCGCCTGGTCCACAACAACAAGCCCTTCATCGTGCGGGAATACCAGCTCGAAGCCGCCAAACGCTGGTGGCAAGATGGCGGTCCCGCGGGTGGGCACGGCGTGGTGGTGCTGGCCTGTGGGGCAGGCAAGACCATCGTCGGACTCTCCGCGATGAAGCTGGTGCAGACCAAGACCCTGATCCTGGCCACAAACCACGCTGCCGTAAAGCAGTGGATCCGCGAGATCCTCGACAAGACCCACCTCACCGCGGACCAGGTCGGCGCCTACACAGGCGAAACCAAAGAGATCAAGCCGGTGACCGTGGCGACCTACCAGATCCTGACCTGGCGCCGCTCCCGAGACGTCGAGTTCGAACACCTGCACCTGTTCGAGGACGAAGACTGGGGACTGCTCATCTACGACGAAGTCCACCTGCTCCCCGCGCCGGTCTTCGGTGCCACCGCCGGGCTGCAAGGTCGGCGCCGCTTGGGCCTGACCGCAACGCTGGTGCGCGAAGATGGCCGCGAAGGCGACGTGTTCAGCCTGGTCGGCCCCAAACGCTACGACCTGCCTTGGCAGGTGCTGGAACAAGGCGGCTTCATCGCGACCACGTCGTGCTGGGAAGTCCGCGTGCCCTTCGATCGCCGCGATGCCGACCGCTATGAACAGGCTCGCGAGATCGAGAAGTTCCGCTTGGCCAGCAGCAACCCCGCCAAGCTGGACGTGCTGGCGGATCTGCTCAACCGGCATCGTGAAGACAATGTGCTGGTCATCGGCACCTACGTCGACCAACTCCACATCATCTCCAAGCGCTTCCGAGCGCCACTGATCACGGGCAAGACCCCCCAGGCCATGCGCGAGAAGCTGTTCGGAGACTTCCGCACAGGGCGCATCAAGCTCCTGGTGGTCAGCAAGGTCGCCAACTTCTCCATTGATCTGCCGGACGCCAACGTCGCCATCCAGGTCTCGGGGACCTTCGGCAGCCGCCAGGAAGAGGCCCAGCGCCTGGGACGCATCCTGCGCCCCAAGGAAAAGCCCGCCGTGTTCTACACCGTGGTCACGGCCGACACCAAAGAACAGAAATTCGCCATGAAGCGGCAGCTCTTTCTCACCGAGCAAGGCTACCGCTACCGCATTGAAGAGCGCCGCGCGGTCTGAGCGACCCGCTGCCTATCCCCCAAGCGGCCCACCCGGGCCCTGCAGTGCAGAGGATGAAGATGGCCGAAGAGGTCGAGCGCACGGACGGTTCGAGCGAATCTCCCCGACGCCGCCGCCGCCGCCGGCGGCGCAACCGCCGAAACACCACGGCACCCGAAAACGGCGCCCGCACGGACCGGACGCAGAAGACTCGCACACGGGGCTGGCGAGGCCGTGAGAGCGGCGACCCTGTCGTGACCCTGTCCCCCACCGGGCGCTCACCCAAGAAGCGCGCCCCCGCCCATCCCTACCGCGGTTCGGTCGCATCGGGGCCGGCCCGTCGCCGCCGCCTGACGCGGGTCGAGATGGACGAACTGACGGACTACCTCAACCGTCTGCCCGACTCGCTGCTGGGCAACCTCTACCGGGGCATGGGGGGTCAGCCCTCCCGCGTCGCCAGTCGCGACCGGATGATCCAGCTCAGCGTGCGCGCGCTGGCCCAAGGCAATCGCCTGGGCTCGCTGGTCAAGGCCCTCCACCAGCGCGACCGCCAGGCCTTGGCGATCCTGGTTCAGGTCGGCGGCCTTGCCCAGTGCCAGGAATTCCACCAAGAGCTCATCTTGTCGCTGGGCGGCAACGAGCGCGAGTGGAAAAAGGTGATGAGCACCTTGGGCGAAAAAGGGCTGATCGCCGCGACAGAAGAACGAGACGGCGTGTTCTTCTACTTGATCCCCGCACCGCTGGTCGATCACATGGTCGACCACCTGCATGAAGACCTCGATCTCCCTGGCTTCGAACACGAGGACGTAAAGGTCGAAGAGACCGCCGACTTCAGCCCCCCCCTGGACTTCTCCATCACGACGCTGGCCACCTATAT
>JAADHA010000205.1:3532-8672 GCA_013152105.1 Oligoflexia bacterium
TTCTCGCAGCTCTGGGAACCCGACAGCGACCTGTTCAGCTTCCACGTCGAATTCTTGATGATGCACGGCATGGTCGAGCTGCGCGGAGACCGCCTCATCGTGAACCGCTCGGTGGTCGAAGAGTGGCTTCAGCTCGAGCTGGAAGACCAACGCGACCTGATCTTCTCAAGCCTCGAGAAGCGCTTTCCCCAAGCCGAGTGGGTGCTGTGGGCCATCCATGGCGTGGGCGGCCAGTGGGTCCCCGAGCGCCGTCTCCAGGCCCTCTACCGCCGCTGGCGCCGCGGTGAGGACTGGCGCAGCCGCTTCCACAAGGGCCAGTGGGCCACGCCACGGACCGCCGCGCGTGAGTCCTACGGCTTCACGCCCCTGGTCAACACGGGCATGATCGAGCTGGGCATCTGGGGCCAGGAAAAATTCTATCGGCTGGCACCACGATCCAAGCGCATGCTGGAGCCCAGCGACGAAGAGGGTTTCGAGAAGTTCTACCTGACGCCCAGCTTCGAGATCATGGCCCCCGCGGGCATGGCGCCGATCCTGTTCTTCCGCATCGGCGAGCTGGCCGAGCTGACCGCATGCGACCGCGCCAACACCTACAAGATCACCGAGGTCACGATCGAGCAGGCCCTGGAGCGAAGCTGGCGCCGAGACGACATCTTGGAGTTTCTACGCGACAACAGCCAGATCGGTCTGCCCGAGAACGTCGAACAGACCCTCCGGGGCTGGATGGGCCACCGCGGCGACGTCGAGTACCACGACACGATGCTGCTCACGGTCCACCGCAGCCAGATCCGACGACTCGAGACCCACCGCAAGCTCAAGCCCTTCCTGCTGCACCGCTTCGTCCCCGGCATGTACGCCATCGACCGCACCCGCCTGGCCGAGCTGAACGAGGCCCTCAATGACGCGGGCTTCGCGCCGACTCAGGGCGCCCGGCGCTACCCCGATGACCCCGCGTCCGTGGGGGCACGCGAACACCTGATCGAGCTGGTCGCGCAGGCACGGGACCGGCGGGACGATCTGGTCGCCCTGGCCCAACATGCCGACACCAGGCCCGAGAACCTGGAACCCGTCCCCGGCACCGGACACGCCAGCAAGAAGCGCCGAAAGAAGGGCGACCTGCCGCCCCGTCGCAGTCCGCGCGAGGTACGCGAGACCTGTGAGCGGGCCATCGCGATCGGCGCCAGCCTCAAAATGCTCTACGTCTCGCGTGATGACAACCGCAAGCTGCTGACGGTCAAGCCCGAACGCCTGGCGGTCAACGCCCAAGGCCAACAGGTGCTGGTCGCCACCGACC
This sequence comes from Oligoflexia bacterium, assembly GCA_013152105.1. GTDB lineage: Bacteria > Myxococcota_A > UBA796 > UBA796 > UBA2385 > UBA2385. Next base: position 4,827 of record JAADHA010000205.1, read on the forward strand.
TTGCGCGAGACGCCCGACTCTCCTACCAGATCGTGCAGATCGAACGCATCGACCTCGTCGAGAAAAGCTGATCTCGCCCGGAACCCCCCATGACCAAGCAGACGGAACTTCCGATGCCCACGCAGCAGCCCGAACCAGCACAGGCCGAACCAGCACAGCCCAAGCGCACCTTTGAGGACACCCTGGCCTTGCTCGAAGACCACGTGCGCCGCTTGGACTCTGGAGAACTCCCACTCGAAGACGCGCTCGGCGTGTTCGAACAGGGGGTCGGGCTGGTGCGAGAGTGCCAACAGCTCCTCGACGACGCCGACCGACGCATCGTCGAGCTGTCTCCAGGCCCCCAAGGCATCGAAGAACACAGCTTCGATGGCGGGGCTCGCGGGCAGGATTGACGCCTCTTGCACCACCTTTGGAAGCGGCCGCATTGACAATGGGCTAGACACGCGACACTGACTGGTCTGGAACCTCTCAGTGCCTTGTGGGGTCGGTGGTGGTGCTCCCTCCCCTCCCCCACTTGGTAGCATTCGCCGCCAGCAGCAGAGCCCGTGGAGCATCATGTTCGACACGATCGGCAGAACCCGACAGGCGAACCGCCAACGTCAGGCGGGCTCCATGTTGATCTCTGTGTCGGTCTTCACGACCGCCATCGGCGCCCTGATGCTGATGGGGGGGCAGACCGTCGAAGAGGTCCACGTCGATGAGAAGCCCGTCGAGGTCACCTTCTTCGACGCAGCGGCTCCCCCGCCGCCACCGCCACCGCCTCCCCCAGCCGCATCCACCCAGCCTGAACAACAGGATGAACCGGACGACGAAGAGAAGCCCGAGGACATCCAGGAACCGGACGAGATCCAGGATCTACCGGAAGAGATGCCCGAACCGGTCGTCGACGCCGGGGTGCAGGGCGGCGTCGTTGGTGGTGAAGAAGGCGGCGTGGTCGGCGGAGAGATCGGTGGCGTCATCGGCGGTGAGCTGGGCGGCGTGCTGGGCGGCCAGCTCGGCGGTACGGGCGTTCGCGCCGTTCACTGGAGCCAGGTCAAGGCCAAGCGACGGGTCCAACCCAAGTTTCCCAGTGCAGCCAAAGCCCTGGGGCTCAGCAACGAACGCTGCTTGGTTCGCCTCTACATCGACGAGAAGGGCGTGCCCTACGACTCGAACCTGGACAAGTGCCCAAAGATCTTCCAGGAAAACGCAAATGGCGCCGCCATGAAGTGGCGCTTCTACCCCTACAAGGAAGAAGGCGTCGCCAGGAAGACGACCTTCGTCCTCACCTTCAAGTTCGTCTTGCACTGACCCGAGCGACTCGCGCACCTGTCCCCCCCGTGCGCCGCCCCATCGTGTCCCCGCGACCGCTACCGAGGAGCCCATGGATACCAACCTGTTCGACCTGCTGGCCGAGACCAGCCTCCCCGTCAGAATCATCATGTTCATCCTCTCGCTGATGGCGATTGGCTGCTTCTACGTGGCAATCGAGCGTACGTGGTCACTCGGCAAGACCCGCGGGCAGTCCCGCATTCTGGCCGAAGCGATCGGCGTAGCGCTATCCAAGGGCGACGCGCCTGCGGCACTCGCCATCGCGAAGAGCATCGAGTACAAGGCGGCCTACCTTCAGCACCTGCTGGTTCGCGGCCTGATCGAGTTCGTCGAGCGTCCGGACAGCCACGGGATCGACGCTGCCCAGCGCGCCATGAACAACGCCACGATCGCCGAATCGGCGTCGCTGCACAAGGGCATCGGCATCCTGGCCACGGCGGGCGCCACGGCCCCCTTCGTGGGCCTGATCGGCACCATCTTCGGCATCATCAACGCCTTCCAGGGGATGGCCGAGACCGGCTCGGGCGGCCTGGGTGCCGTCGCTGGCGGTATCGCTGAAGCCCTGTGGGCCACGGCCTTCGGGATCAGCGTCGCGCTGATCGGCGTCTGGCTCTTCAACTGGTTCAACGGACGCATCGATCGGATCTCCGACGACATGAGTGTCGCGATGCAGGAATTCCTGGACTGGTGTGAGAAGCAGACGATCGCGCCAATGGACGAGGCCGCGAAGTAGCCGGGTCCGGGCGTCAACCGTCCCCTTCCTCACGCCGAGGTGTGCCGTGAGCATGCAGGTCGGAGAGAGCAACAATAATCTGATGGCAGACATCAACATCACCCCCTTGGTGGACGTGGTGCTGGTGCTGTTGATCATCTTCATGGTGATCACGCCCATGCTCAGCTCGGGCATGGCGGTGAACCTCCCGAAAGCCGGGTCGGCGACCACCGTGAACGACGCGGGCCAGCATCTGGTGGTCAGTATCCGCTCCGACGCGGCGATCTTCGTCGACACCAAGCGCAGCAGCGTCGACAAGCTGATCGACGACCTAAACGCCGAGTGGCGCAAAGAGCCGAACCGGGCCCTGTTGATCAAGGGCGACCGGTCGCTGCACTGGAAACAGGTTCACGCGGTGATGGACAAAGTCCGCGAGAACGGCATGACGACCATGCTCCTGGCTGCTGACAAGAAGCCGGACGGGGACAACTGACCATGGACGCGAACGTCGAAAATAAAAAGAAAAAGGGTGCCTTTGGCGAGATCAACATCACGCCTCTCATCGACATCGTCCTGGTGGTGCTGATCATCTTCATGGTGATCACCCCACAGACCATCAATGAACTGGCGGTGAACCTCCCCAAGAAGACCGAGACCGTCCAGAAACACGACATGCCCACCGACCAGCTCGTGGTCGCGGTTTGCCGGGACGGTACCTTCTCCTTGAACAAGCAGGTGATGAAGCTCCCCGCCCTCTCCAACCAGCTCCGACAGCGCCTGGCGGGGTCCAAGGACAAGGTCGTCTTCGTGGACGCCCATCCCGATGCCCCCTACGATAAGGTGGTCGATCTGATGGACGCGGCCCGTGGTTCCGGCGCCGAGAAGCTGGGAATCGCCAAGCTCAAGGAACCCGATCAGTTCAAGGCATGCACGCCAGACCTGCCCCCACCGGCGCCTGGCGGTGACGAAAGCGGGCCGTGAGCGCGGTGGACTTCGACCTGCAGCGCTGGGCCAAGCCGCGCCGCGAACGGGTGGATGCTTTTCTGGGCGAACGCTTCGCGGATGCCTGGCCGCCACGCTTCCAAGCGGCCTGTCGCTATCCCCTGTCGACAGGAGGAAAGCGTCTTCGCCCGCTGCTCACCATCGCGGCGGGCGAGACGATCGGCGGCGACCATGCAGCCCTGGTGGCGACCGGGGCCGCGGTCGAGCTGGTCCACACCTACTCGCTCGTCCACGACGACCTGCCGGCAATGGACGACGATGTGAAGCGCCGTGGCAAGCCCACCGTGCATATCGCCTTTGACGAGGGCACGGCCATCCTGGTCGGTGACGCACTGCTGACCGATGCGTTTGCGGTCCTCGCCGAGCTTCCGCTGCCGCCGCAGACGCGGGTGCGCCTGGTCTCCGAGCTGGCCCGGGCCGCGGGTCATCCTGGCATGGTGGGCGGCCAAGCCGCGGACATCGGCATGGGCGGCCCGGTGGTGGACCTCCCGACCCTGTTGGCGGTGCATCGCGGCAAGACGGGCGCGCTAATCCGGGCGGCGGCGGTCATGGGCGCCATCGCCAGCGGGGCGAGCGAATCCCAGCTTGAGCAGGTCGGAAGCTACGGGGCCGCCGTGGGGCTGGCCTTTCAGCTCGCCGACGACATCCTGGACCAGGACGAAGACGCAGGCCAGGGCGGCCCACCCAGCACCGTGGCCCTGCTCGGCCTCGAAGAGACCCGGCGACGGGCCCACCAGCTTGCCCGCGACGCCGAGTCCACCGCCCAGCAGCTCCCCTCCCCGGCCGCGCTGGTCGCCTTGGCGCGCTTCTCAGTGGACCGC
>JAADHA010000028.1 GCA_013152105.1 Oligoflexia bacterium
CCGGCTGGTCAGGTGTGAGCGCACGCTGGGTTGAACATCCAGCATTATGGTGCGCCGTGCCGCCGCTGGCAAGGGCAGGGTGGGCTGGCTCCATGGGCCGGCGGACGGGGTCAGATCAGTCGGCCAGCCGGGTGCGTGTGTTGGGCCCGAGCAGCGTGCCGATATCTTCGCCCTGGCAGATTTGACGCACGCAACCTGTCTTATCGAAATCAAACACATGCAGCGGCAGGCCGTGGTCCCGAGCCAGAAGCATGGCGGACTGGTCCATCACGCGGATGTCGCGGTCCAGGGCGTCCGTGTAAGAAAGGGTCTGGAAGCGCCGGGCGCTGGGATCGGCCTTGGGGTCGGAGGTGTAGACGCCATCGACACCTTGTTTGGCGATGAGCACCGCGTCACATCGCGTCTCAATTGCTCGCTGAACTCCAGTGTAATCAGTCGTCACATATGGTTGACCGATGCCACCACCAAATACGACGATGGTTCCCTTCTCGAGGTGCTTGATGGCACGCAGCCGAATGAAGGGCTCGGCGATGGACTCCATGCGGATGGCTGTCATGACGCGGGCCTCGCAGGTGCCCCGGGCCGTGAGGGCGGCGCGCAGCATGATGGCGTTGAGGACCGTGCCCAGCATGCCAATGTTGTCGGCCTCTGCCCGCTCGATGTCCCAGTCCTCGGCCACGTTGCCACGGAAGATATTTCCGCCCCCCACGACCACGGCCAGCTCGATGCCCAGGCCGCGAGGAGCGAGGATCTCGCGGCAGATGTGGTCGAGGGAGGTGGGGCTGAAGCCGGTGCCCTGGGGCCCGGCCAGGGCGCCTCCGCTGATCTTGAACAGGATTCGCTTGTAGCGCATCGGGAGACCTCGGGGTTTTGGTTGCGCTGCTATGCGGTACCCGACCGCTCGTCGACTGCCGATCGAGCAGCGACAGCGTCAAGACAGGCGGATCCGTGGGTCCAGCCAGGCATAGAGCAGGTCGACGAGCAAGTTGGCCAGGACGATGGCGATCGACGCGACCAGCACGGTGCCCAGCATGACCGGGAAGTCCTGCTGGAGCACGCTGTCGATGGCCAGCTTGCCGATGCCGGGCCAGGCGAAGATGGTCTCGGTCACGACGGCCCCGCCCAACATGGCACCCAGGTCCATGCCGAAGAAGGTCAGGACGGGGATCAGGGCGTTGCGCAGGCCGTGACGCAGGACCACCCGACGCTCGGTCATGCCCTTGGCCCGAGCGGTCCGCATATAGTCTTGCTGGGCGATGTCCAGGTACTCGCCGCGGGTCAGGCGAGAGTAGTAGGCAGCCCCGGCGATACCCAGGGTCAGGCTGGGCATGACCGCGCTGCGCAGCGCCCCCAGCGCGCCGTCACCCAGCCCGCCCAGCGGGAACCAGCCGAACTGGAAGCCGAACAGGTACATGATGGCCAGCCCGGTGAGGAAGGTGGGGGCCGAGATTCCCAGCAGCGCCAGGCTCATCGCGCCCAGGTCGACGGTTGAGCGCTTGTGAAGGGCGGCGATGACGCCGATGGGCACGCCGACCAGGATCTGGAAGATGCTGGCCCCCACCGCGATGAGGGCGGTCCAGGGCAGGCTGCGGCGGATGGCCGCGGTCACCGGCTCCTTGTTCTTGTAGGAGCGTCCCAGGTCGCCTCGGGCGACATGGCTGACATAGCGGATGTACTGTTCGGGGAGGGGTCGGTCCAGGTAGAGATCGGCGCGGATCCGCTCGACCACTTCCTTGCTGGCGTGGGGCCCGGCCATCATGCGGGCCGGATCGCTGCTGGGCAGGACATAGGCCAGCAGGAAGGTCCCCGACACGACCAACCACAGGGTCAGGACCGCCCAAAGAAGGCGACGGGTGACGAAGGTGATCACGGGCTGGGCCTCCCCTCGGCCACGTCCAGCCAGGCCTGGCTCATGTCACGGGTCCAGATGGGATGCACCTTGAAGCCCCGGACCACCGGCAGCGTGACCGACAGGCTGGTCGAGTGGTACTCGACGACCACCGGAGCGGCCTCCATGATCCGGGCCTGGGCGGCTTCGTAGAGCGCCGTGCGCTGGTCGGGGTCGACGGCGACGTCGGCGGCGTCCAGCAGGCGGTCGGTCTCGGGATCGCAGTAGAAGGTGCTGTTCTGGCTGTTCTGCTCGGCGCGGCTGTCGCAGTCGAAGATGGGGTCCAGGAAGTTCTTGGGGTCGGGGTAGTCCATGACCCAGGCGGTGTAGGCCATCTGCACGGTCTGGGGCTGGCCGGTCGCCGACAGGTAGGTCGGAAAGGTGGTGGTCTTGATGTCGAGGGGTACACCGACCGAGGCCAGGTCCTGCTGCACCGACTGGCTGGTGATGGCGCTGGCCTCGTCGTTGAGGGCCCAGTAGGTGATGCCGGGCCCGGTGTAGTGGCCGTCCTGGAAGTAGCGGCTCTGATCCAGGCACTGCCTGGCCAGGCCCGGGTCGTAGCGTTGATAGCGGTAGGGTCGGCGCTGGGCTGGACTCATCTCGTCCCACTCGACGTGGGCGGCCAGGCCGGGCGGAACCCAGGAGACCGTTGGGTGGGCCCGACCATTGCGTAGCTTGTTCAGCTTGTCCCGGTTGATCGAGGCGGCGACCCCTCGGCGGAACCAGACATCGTCGAAGGGGGGCATCTGCGTGTTCAGCATCTCGCCGTAGGTGTCGACGCTGGCGATCTCTTCGATGCGCTGGGACCAGGCTGGATCCGAGCGCACCCACAGGTAGTCGGGGCTGGTGAGTCGGTTCACCTGATCGAGCTCGCCCGCTTCGAGTTTCAGGAACTGGATGGATCGCGTGTAGTTCGGCAGGTAGACGATCTCGTCGAGGTAGGGCAGACCCGGCTGCCAGTAGTCTCGATTGGCCGTAAAGGCAGTCTTCTCGCCGATGTCCCAGGACTCCACGCGGAAGGGGCCGGTACCCACGGGCGAGAAGGACCACTGTTCGCCACGGTCCTTGACATCTTCGGCAGGCACAACGCTGCCGAAGGTCATGGCGACGGCGTTGGCGAAGGTCGCGTCGTGGCGGACCAGGTGGACCTGGACCGTCCAGGGGTCGAGGGCGACCAGGCCTGAGACCTGCGAGGACTCGCCAGCCAGCACGGCGTCTGCCCCCTGGATGACCGCGTAGAAGTCGGCCCCGGGGCTGGCCAGGTGCGCGTCAAAGAGTCGGGTCCAGCTATAGATGACGTCGTCTGCGGTCATCTCCCGCCCTTTGCTCAGGCCGGCGTGGAAGCGCACGCCATGGCGCAGGTGAAAGGTCCAGCTCAGCCCGTCCTCGCTGACCTCCCAGGCCTCGGCCAGCCCTCCGATCAGGTGGACCTGACCGTCCTCGTCGGGGTCGGAGTAGGCCAGCAACTGTTCGAAGACCAGGTGCATCACGGTCCAACTCACCTCGTCGTAGCCGATGGCGGGGTCCATGGTGCGGATGTCCTCCTCGCCCGCGAACACGAAGCGTCCGCCGTACACCGGTGAGGTGTGTCCGAAGGCCGGAGCCAGGCCGTCACCGGGCGAGCAGGCGCTCAGAAGCGGGAAGAGCAGGCCGAGGCTCAGGCCGAGCAGAGCCACGCGGGCGAGGGGAGAGGCAGGCACGTTCAGTCCTTGGGGTCCAGCACGTCCCGCAGCCCTTCCCCCAGCAGGTTGAAGCCCAGCACGGTGATGAGGATGCAGATTCCGGGCACGAAGATGAGCCGAGGAGCCAGGCGATACCAGGCTTGTCCCTCGCTGATCATCGATCCCCAGGACGGAGTCGGTGGAGGCACGCCCAGGCCGAGGTAGGAGAGCACGCTCTCGGCGAGAATGGTGGCGGCCACGCCTAGCGTTGCTAGAACCATCACGGGACCGACGACATTGGGCAGGATGTGACGGAAGATGATGCGAGTGTGGCCCAGCCCCAGGGCTCGCGCCGCCTGCACGTACTCCTTCTCGCGTTCGCTGAGCACCTTGCCGCGAACCACGCGCGCCATCGTGGTCCAGCCCAGCAGGCCCAGGACCATCAACACGTTGTCGATGCCCGGCTCGCGCACCGCCACCAGGGCGATGCAGAGCAAAAGAAAGGGAAAGGACATCAGGACATCGACAGCTCGCATGGCGATGGTGTCGACGATCCCGCGGAAGTAGCCGGCGACCAGGCCGACGACCAGGCCGATGGAGAGGGCGATGGTCGTGGCGAGCACCCCGACCAGCATCGAGATCCGGGCCCCGACCAGCAGGCGCGAGAGGATGTCACGGCCCAGGGGATCGGTTCCCAGCAGGTGGGCGGCGGAGGGGCCGATGGGCGCCCCGTTGGCGCTCAACCCAGCGGCGATGTCCTGTGCGGCGGGGTCCATCGGCGCCAGGAACGGCCCAAACACAGCCACCAGCAGCACAAGCGCCACCAGGACGCCGCCGACGCGCACGTTGGGGTGACGGATCAGGCGTTGGCGGGTGGTCTGCGTGGAATGGAACCGGGCAGGAGGCGCCGCATCCTACCCGGCTGGGCCTACTGGGGCTGCGATCGAGACCGCATCAGCTCCAGGTCGTCGGCCGTGTACATGTCGGGCCGGTGCCGCGCGGCGTGGGCCTGGGTGACCTGGTCCAGGCGCTGGTTGGCGTTGGTGAGCTGCTGGACCGATGTATTGATCAGGCAACGCCGCAGGGCGCGGCCGTCTGGCGTGTAGTCGTCCACCAGGCTCTCGCAAAGTTCGCGGGGGATCCGGTAGAGCCAGGCGGGGGTCTCGGCGATGCAGGTGGCGGTCCGCAGGTCGCCATCCATCATGGCCACGTGCCCGAAGAGAGCGCCTTCGCCAAGCGTTCCCAGGCGCTGATGGCGGTCGGCCGCGGTCTCGCGCCAGGCGCCGACCCTGCCCGCGGCGACCATCCAGGCATCACCGCTGGCCGAGCCCTCGTCCAGCACGTGGTCGCCCTCGGCGAAGGCCACGGGCACCATGTCCTGGGCCAAGCGCTCCATCAGCGAGCGATTCAGGCCGATGAAGTGGGCGGATCGTCTCAACACACGGACCGCTTGCGGAGGGCGCCCCAGCGGCCGGCCGTGCCCCAGGCTGCGGACCAGGCGAGCCCAGAATCCGTTCGGCTTCGGGGTGTGGATTTCCCCTCCGGCCAGGGCGGCGATCTTGCGGTCGGTCTCGCGAAG
>JAADHA010000029.1 GCA_013152105.1 Oligoflexia bacterium
GCTGGTTCTGCTCATCATCTTCATGGTGACCGCGCCGATGATGACGACTGGCATGAAGGTCGAGCTTCCCCGTGCCGACGCACCCGCCCTCCAGGTCGACGCCGACAACCAGATGGTGCTCAGCGTGACCGCCGACGGCAAGTACTACATCAACAAGCACGAATTCCAGTTCGAAGAGCTGGGTCCAAAGCTCACGGCGATCGCGCGGAACAATCCGGACCAGGACGTGTTCTTGAAGGCCGACGGTCAGGTTCCCTACGAAAAGGTGGCGCAGCTCCTGGCGCTGGCGACCAACGCAGGCATCGCCCGAATGGGCATGGTCACGCAACCGGGGACGGATGAGTGAAGTCGCTGGGCGCCACACCACAGGGTGCCACCACGATGGCCAGGCCCGCCCCGCGTGGTGCCGTCTGGTCCAGGCGTCCCACCTGGGAGATCCCCGCATCCATCGCCCTGCATGGGGCTATCGTCGCCATCGTCCTGCTGGGGCATTGCGGGTCGCGGGACAGCGGCCCCCTGATCGATCCGACCAAGGTGATGCAGGTCCACGCCGTGGCCCTGCCAAAGTCGACCAGCACGATGCCGAACCGACCATCGAGAACCCCCGACGCGCCCAAGGGCAGCCAGGCCAGCGACACCCCTCCGCCGCCGCCGACGGCCAGTGAGATGGCCCTGAAGAAGCACGATGCCGAAAAACCCAAGGGCGATGACCGACCCAAGGATCGCTCGGCAGACCGCGAGGCCCTGCTGCGCCAGGCCAAGCGCCAGGCATTGCTCAAGGACCCCACCGCGCCGATCGGTGACCAGGACCACACCCGCACCGATCCAAACGGCGTCGACATCAAGGACGCGATCTTCGGGCTCGGTACGGGCACCATGGATCCCGAGCTGGCGCGCTATATCTCGGCCTGTCGGGCTGCCATCCTGCCGAATTGGACACCGCTCCCGGCGATCTTGCAGGCCCACCCCGACCTGAGCGTGCAGCTCCTGGTTCCGGTCGCGGCCGACGGCAAGCTGGGCGAAGCTCAGCTCGTCACCGGATCGTCAGACTCGGGCTTCGACCGGTCCGCGCTGCTCGCGGTCCTCAAGACCGGTCGCTTGCCCAAGCCTCCCGGTCGCTTTCGCGACAGTGCCGCGGCTGGGGTACTCATCACCCTGGCCGCCCGCGACTTGCAGTAGCCTGCCTGGCACGCTGCTCCCCTCCCCTCCTCCTCCCCCTGCCTGACCATGACCACCACTCGCCGCCACATCATCTCGGGCCTCGCGGCCAGCACCGCGGCGTTGACCCTGCCGTGGCCGGCGCGTGCCCAGGAAGCCTCTGACGCCGCCACGGAGGTGCCACAGGAACAGGGCCGCATCCACATCTACGTGGGGGCCCCCGGGGCATCGAAGCTTCCGCTGGCGCTGCCGCGTCCCATCGGCGGATCGGCCCAGGCCGGCGAATTCTACAGTGTGGTCCACCGGGATCTCGATCTCTCGGGCTGGTTCGATATCATCGACGAGGCGGCCTATATCGAGGCGGGTGGGACCGGCGTGCGACCAGGGGAATTCCGTTTTGAAGACTGGGACGTGCCTGGGGCCGTCGCCTTGGGCAAGTCCCTGCTGCGTGACCAGGGCGGACGAATACGGGCCGAAGCGTGGGTCTACGACGTCGCGGGCCGACGCAAGCTGGGGGCCAAGGCTTTCACCGCCGATGCGACCGCGCTGCGTTCGCTGGCACACAAGGTCGCCAACGAGATCGTCTTTCGAGTCACGGGTCAAAACGCGCCCTTTGCCACCCGCTTTGCCATCTCGGGAACATTCTCGGGGAACAAAGAGATCTATGTCGTCGACTTCGATGGTCACGGGCTGACGCGAATCACCAAGAACGGCACCATCAACCTTCAGCCGGCATGGAGTCCTGGGGGCAACAAGCTGGCCTTCACCAGCTATGCCTCGGGCAACCCCGACTGCTATGTGGCCGACCTGGCGGGTGGCCGCATCACCCGCCTCTCGGCCCGCAACGGCATCAACAGCGGTCCGTGCTGGTCGCCCGACGGCACGCGCCTGGCGCTGACCCTCGCGCCCAATGGCGACCCGGATGTCTATGTCCTCGATAGCCGCACCGGCGAGGTCATGACCCGCCTGACCCGGTCCGCCGGCATCGACGTTTCGCCCAGCTTCAGCCCCGATGGCCGACAGATCGCATTTGTCAGCGATCGCTCGGGCGGGGCCCAGGTCTACGTGGCCAATGTCGACGGCAGCGATGTGCGCCGCGTGACCTTTCAAGGGACCCACAACACGGACCCGTCCTGGTCTCCCAAGGGGGACCGTCTGGCCTTTGTCAGCCGCTCCAGCGTGTTCGATGTCTTCACCGTGAGACTGGACGGCACCGGGCTGCTGCGCATCACCCAGGGAATGCGCGACAACGAGGACCCCTGCTGGAGCCCAGACGGAAACTACATCGCCTGCGCCTCGACACGGACCGGCAGCTCTCACATCTGGATGTCTACCGCCGACGGCACCCACCAGGTCCAGCTCACCCAGGGCAAGGGGGGCTACACCAACCCCTCGTGGTCGCCCGTGCTGGGCTGGTGAGGAAGATCAGCCCATGACGCCCTCGCCCTCTCCCGCTCACGCTCACGCACAGCCACAGCCACGTGCCGCCATCGACATCGGCAGCAACACGCTCTTGCTCTTGGTGCGGGGTCCCGACGGCACCACCCTGCACGATGAAGCCAGCATTGTGGGCCTGGGGCGCGGACTGGGGGACCGCGGCATGTTCCGTCCCGACGCCATGGATGCGGCGATCGACGTGCTTGCGCGCTACGCGGCCCAAGCGGCCGAGTTGGGCGTACCAGCCCAAGACGTGCGCGCCATCGCGACCAGCGCAGCACGCCGCGCCCTCAACGCCACGACCTTCCTGGCGCGGGTCCAGAAACAGACCGGACTCCAGGTCACCGTGGTCACCGGCCCCGAGGAGGCCCGCTTGACCTGGTTGGGGGCACTCGACGGCCTGCGCCTGCCGGACGGTTCGGTCGCGGTGGTCGATCTCGGCGGTGGCAGCACCGAGATCGTGACCGGCCAGGGGGACCACATCGACTTTCGGACCAGCCTGGAGATCGGCGCGGTGCGGACCACCGAGCAGTTCTTTGGCGAGTCGCCACAGCGCTACGATCCCCGCACCTTCTCTCGCCTGCGTTCCGCCGTGACAGAAATCTGCGCCACCTTGGCACCGGCCCGGCACCCACGAACGGTCGTCGCGGTCGGCGGAGCCGCCACCAGCCTGGCAGCGATGAACCTGGGATTGACAGCTTGGGACCGCGACAAGGTCCACGGCTCACGCCTGCGAAGGGCCGACCTGCGGCGCTGGATCGATCGACTGCTGGCGTCGACCCCAGCCCAGCGTCGTGCTTGGGTTCAGACCGCCCCTGCCCGAGCCGACTCCCTGCTGGCCGGGGCCTGCATCCTGGAAACGACCCTCACCGCGCTTCAGCGCGAGACCCTGCGGGTCAGCGATGGTGGGGTTCGCCACGGCCTGCTGGTGGGTGACTGAATCTCTTCTCTTGGTCGGTCAGAGATCGCCCAGCGTGAAGTGCAGCAGCACCGTGGCCTCGTCCCGCCCCGCGATGGGCTGCGGGTTCAGCCCAACCAGCAGCGACACCGGACCGATGGCCGTCGCCAGGCGAAGACCACCGCCAATGCCGACGCGCACGGCGGGGTCGCGGTCCTCGACACGCGACGTGGGCGCAATGGCCTGGGACAGGAAGGTGACCCGGCCCACATCCGAGAAACCCACCAGCCAGGCGTCATCGAAGTCCCCAAGGCCCAAGGTCGCGAGGGGCACACGCAGTTCCAGGGTGCCCGCGGCCATCGCGTCTCCGCCGGTCTCGACCCAGTGGGTTGAGGCGTCCGCCAGCGCTGTGTTTTCAATCAGCGGGTCGATGCCGCTGGGAAAGGCGATGTCAGGGCGCGGGACCCGACGCGCCGGCCCGACGCTGCTCGGGCGGAAGCCACGCAGTGAACCCGAGCCTCCTAGGTAGAAGCGTTCATCCACCGGCAGCGTGCCGGATGAACCACCCGAAATGCCCACCCCGCCGGTGGCGCTGGCCGCCAGGATGAGGGACCCGAGGGGCGCGAGCAGGTCGAAACGGCCCTCACATCGCAGACTGGCCTGCTGGGTCAACAGTCCGTCATGGACGTCCAGCTTGCCCGCGGCGCGCCACCCCTGACGGGGATCCAGCGGATCGTCCCGACGGTCGAGGACCGCGGTGAGGGAGGGTCCGGTCACGAGCCGATGGGCCGCGCCAAGGTCCAACTCAGTGACCGGCGCCGCATCCAGACCCAGCACTGTCAGCCAGGGGTCACCGGTCACCAGGGCGCCAGGGTCGACGTCTTCGAGGGCCCGGCGATGTACGCCATAGGCCAGATAGACTTCAGAGCGTTCGGCGATACGGACCCGCACACCGAGGGAACCACCGACATCGGAGGTCCGAAAGGTGGGCTCCTGCACGGTCTCGTTGAGCACGGCCTCGGCCACCAGGCGTTGGCCGCGTGCCGGGACGTTGGGTGCTTCGTAGCGAATCGCGGCGCGCCAGACGGGCGTGAGGGTGTCGATACGCCACCCATCGCCCTGCCACGCATAGCCGGTCTGCCCCAACAGGCTGATGCGTTGGCCGCGCCCCCCGAGGTTGCGCAGGGCGACGCGCCCACGCGCTGAGACCCCGCGATCCGTGGCGACGCCCCCGCTGAGCTCCAGCAGCATCGGAGGGCGCTCCTCGACCACCACAATCAGGTCCCGAGCGCTGTCGTCCTCGCCGACCAGCTCCAGGCTGACGCTCTGAAACAGGTCCAGGTCGTAGAGCCGCTGGCGGGTCTCTTCGATGCCCTGTGGGGTGATGGGCTGCCCCACTGCCAACGCCAGCTCTCGGGCGATCACCGACCGGTGGGTGCGAGAATTGCCCTGGATGATCACGCTGCGCAGGCGGGTCTGAAGGCCAGGCTGGGCGACCAGGTGGGCGTCCACGACCTGGCCGGCTGGACGCCCCTCAAGCTGGGGCGCCGCGTGTTTTTGGATGTCCAGGCGCACATCGGCACCCAGGTAGCCGTCCCCTCGCATCTCGCTGACCAGATCCTGCCGCAGCGCTTC
>JAADHA010000187.1 GCA_013152105.1 Oligoflexia bacterium
CCTCGTAGGAACCAGAGGTCGAACAGGGCCGCGTTGTCTGGACTTCCGTGCCAGGCCTCCAACGCCTGCTCTGCGTCGTCCAGCGCCGCCCGAGTCAGGGAGTTGCGACCCTCGACCGCAGCCTGATGCGCCCGCCGCAGCGCGTCGTCGAAGCGTTGGGCCAGCGCGTCGTCGTCGGCCTCATCTTGGGCGCCCGCCAGCAGTGACTCGACCACCATGATCGGCTCGGCGCCGAGTCCTGGTTCGTGGGTCACCCAGAACAGGCGGTCGGGACAGCCGTCTCCGGCGCACAGCAGGAGCGCCACCTGCTGGGAGCCGGGGGGAGGCTCGGTGACCTGACCGGCCAGGGCCGGATTCGCGGCGCCGATCAGGGCGGCGCCGATCAGGGCGGCGCTGAGCAGGGCGGTCACGAGGACGGTGCTGGGATGGAGTCCGCGGCCCTGCTTGGCGGGATGTCTGGGCGGAGGAAGGAGGGGGGTCACAGTGAGAGGAGTATAGAATGGATGGCGATGCTTCTCCTCCTCGGATCGCTGCTCGCCTTCCCCGCCTGGGCCCAGGCGGTGTCTGCTGTGCCGGTTGGCGCGCGCGCCGTCACGGTCATGGTCTGCGATCAGCCCGACGGCTGCGCGGCCGCCTTCCTCGCCCTGTCGGACCACTGCGCGGGCCAGGGGATCCCGCTCTTGGACTTCGACCAGGTCGCCGCTGCCGGGCCTGGGGGTGGGGACGCACTGGCCGCCCTGGACGCCGCGATCGCCGAGAGTCGAACCCACCCCGATCTCGCGCACCTCCAGACCGCGCGCCAGGCCATGCGACAGACTCCGCTGACGCTGCGGCCCGATGATCTGTTCTTGTTGTGGATCCGCCTGGCTGACGCCCTCTTGATAGCGGGAGATGACACCTCTGACGATGCTTTTACCGCAGCCGCCGCCGTCAGTGGGGGCCGTGTCTACGACCTGCCTGTCGGACGCGGGCCTCGACCGCTACCTCCAGATCACGCAACAGCACGCCACGCCGGCCGTCCTGCAGGTTCGCGCCGACCATCCGGCGGCCACGGTCTTTGTCGATGGTCGGCCCGCCGGGATGGCGCCCCTGGCGGTCGAGGTTCAGCCCGGCTGGCATCGTGTCACGCTAGAGCGCCCCGGCCGCCGCACCGCCTGGGTCGGCGAGGTCGTGCCATCTCCTCGTCAACGCCTGGAAATCCGGGCCGAGCTGGACCAGGACGACAGCCCGGCTGTGCTAGAAGCCCAGGTGATCGGCGTCATCCATGGGACCTCGGCTCCACCCGAGGTGGCCCGCCAGCTCGCTGACTGGGGCCAGGCTCAGGGGCTGAGCCGGGTGCGCTTCGTCGACCTCTCGCCTCCCCGTGCATTCGGCCAGGCGCCGGAAGAGCGCATTCATGCGCGGCTGGACCTGTGGGACCTCAATAGTGCCTGGCTGGATGTCTCCTCGGCCCGCTTCCTGTCGCGTGGACCCGGACTCGTGGCCCTGCGCGAGGACGCCGACCCAGAGCGCTTCACGATGGGCGTGCAGATCGGCTATCGCCGCCTGCAACAGAACTTGCCCACCGGGCCGGATCCCCACGATCACCTGGATCTGGAGCTGGTGGGGTTGGTCAAGCTATCTCCCAGCCTGGCCGTCGATGCCCGAGTGGGCCTGTGGCAGGCCGCTCAGCCCTACTATCTCTACCGCGACTGGCTGGCTTCGCAGGTCGTTCCGCTGAGCCTGGGACTGCGCTGGTCATCGGGTCAGGGTGGCATCGTTCACGGGGGACCGTATCTGGGCGGACACGCCCTGGCGGTGGTACCCCTCGCCGTGGGCGGGGACGCCTTTCTGGGCTGGCTCTGGAAGCCCACTCCACGCTGGCGCCTGAGTGTCGAGCTCAATGGCGGTTGGACGGACCGGGGCCCGCTGGGTGGCGCTTCCCTTGGGGTCGGCTTTGCGGGATGATGTCGCCATGGTGCGCTCGCTGCTGCCCCTCGTCCTGATCCTCTCCCTGATCCTCGTCTCCGGTCCGCTTCGGGCCGAGGATGACCTGGATGGTGACGGCTACACAGTCGCGGATGGGGACTGCGACGATACCGCCCCCGACATTCACCCCGGCGCGACCGAGGTGGTCAACGGGATCGACGACAACTGCAACTTCATGGTCGACGAGGGGACCGAGGTCTACGACGACGACAGCGACGGCTGGTCCGAAGACGACGGCGACTGCGACGACGCCAACCCGCTGGTCTACCCCGAGGCGACCGAGTGGGCGGACGGTCTGGACAACGACTGTGATGGCACGGTTGACGAGGGGACCGACGTCTACGACGACGACGGCGACGGCTTCACGGAAGAGGGTGGCGACTGCGATGACGCCCGGTCTGACACCTTTCCGGGCGCTATCGAGGTGGTGGACGGCTGGGACAATGACTGCAATGGCCTGGTCGATGACCGCACGGATGTCTTCGATGACGATGGGGACGGCTGGTCCGAGGACGACGGGGACTGCGACGACGCCAACGTCTGGACCTACCCGGGGGCGGTCGAACTCGGGGATGGGCAGGACAATGATTGCGATGGCACCGTCGACGAGAACACCGACCGCTATGACGATGACGGCGACGGCTATAGCGAGGAACAGGGCGACTGCGCCGACGGGGACCCGGCCGTCTACCCCGGGGCGACCGAGCTTCCCGACGGTGTCGACAACAACTGCAGCGGCCAGGTAGACGAGGGCACGACCGCCTACGACGACGACGGCGACGGTTGGACCGAGGACGAGGGCGACTGCGACGACGCCAACCGCGCGGTCTATCCCGGTGCTCCCGAGATCCTCGACGGTGTCGACCAGGACTGCGACGACATCGTGGACGATGGCACCGCCGCCTATGACGACGACGGTGACGGCTTCACCGAGCAGGACGGTGACTGCAACGACGCCGACTCCACCATCTACCCTGGCGCGACCGAGCTTCCCGATGCCCTGGACCAGGACTGCGACGGCGTCGTTGACGAGGGTACGACCGCCTACGATGACGACGGTGACGGCATGTCCGAAGATCAGGGCGACTGCGACGACCAGGACCCCACCGTCTACCTCGGCGCGCCCGAGCTCAACGACGGCAAGGACAACAACTGCGACGGCCAGATCGAGCAGTATCTGGGCTGGCAATGCGGCACGGCTCCCGCCGGGGCTGGGTGGTTTATAGCGGCGCTAGGTTGTCTGGGAGTGCTTCGTCGCAAGCGGCGAGCTTCCGAGCCCCAGCGCGTTCAGGATGAAGTCCATCGCAGTGTGGGGCCTGGCCTGTCCGACTGAGCCCGAAGCTGGTGCCGTCGCCCGGAAGTCCTTCACCACCTTGATGCCGGGCGTGGTGGGCGGGACGCTCGCGCGCCGAGTCGAGTGGCGTGCGCAGCGGCGGGACAACCACGCTTCAAAACCCTCTGCTCAGCCCCATTCCGGCGGACCAGGCCACGCCCGTGCTCAACAGGCTGCTGTTCGCCTCGGCTTCGAAGAGCCAGGTGCGGTCGAAGCGGATCTGGCCGCCGACTGTGACCCGTCCGCCCAGCGCCACCGGGGCGTAGACATCGGCCCCCAGGCCACAGAAAGGCGCGACCTTCCAGGAAGGCGCCCAGCGCAGGCCGAGGTAGCCATGGGGCAGCGCCTGGTCCACCCAGTCCCGGTACAGGTTGTAGGGGGCATCCGCCCGAACCACCCCCAGGCGCGCGTCGAGGGCGACTGGTCCGACCGGCACGACGAGCTGCATATCAACGCCCAGGTGCTGGCGGTTCATCATGGACAGCCAGCCGGTGTGGATTCCCAGGCGCAGGCGCTCGGGGCTGGTAAGCAGGGCCGTGGAGATGGCGGTGTCGGCGGAGAAGTGCCGAGTGTTCGGGTTGAAGAAGACCATGCGCAGGCGGCTGAGGCGGGTCACGTGCTGCTCGCCCCGTGAGGTGAAGTGCTGGAGCACCTCGCCTTCATAGGTGGTGGGCACGCCATCACCCATGTCGACGGCCTCGCCCGCCGCGGCCTGGGGCCGGTCAGTGGGAGCCTGCGACATCTCCAGGGGCACTGCGGGCAGGGTCTGTACGACCTGCTCGACCTTCATCAGTCGCAGCTCGTCGATGTCGTGGGCCTGGCACCAGGCCACCAGCAGGTCCTTGATGTCCTCGGGTGCGTCCAGGGTGTCCACTGCGTCCTGCAAGGCGGCCAACACCCAGGTGGCCTCATCGAGCTTGGAGATGGCGGGAGAGACCTCGCTGGTGCGATCGGGAAGGACCGGGACATTGGCCGTCCACGAGCGCACGGTGCCCGGAGCGGTGGCGGTGACGCGGTGGTTTCCGGGCCACAGGGCGTGCGGTCCCGGTGTCGTCGCCGCGCCATCGACCATCCAGGCGGTACCGAGGGGACCACCGTGTAGCAGCAAGGTGCCTTTTCCTCCGATCGCCAGCTTGCGCTCCTCATCCATCCAGCGCTGTTGGGTGTCCACGGACATCGGTGGTGTGGGTAGCTTCTGGTCGTCGGCTATCGCCAGGGCCTGGCGGAAGCTGTACGCATAGGACCCGTCGCGACCCAGCTCGGAGCCGGCGATCCCTCGGACCACGTACAGGTCGAAGAGCTGCTGCTTGTCTACCACCCCTCGCCAGCGGCTCAGGGCCTTCAGGCCCCGGTTGCTGGCCTGCATCGCCTTGGCGAAGTGGCTCGTCTCGACCGCGGCGCGGGCCTGTTGCAGGGCTTCTTGGAAGGCCGGCTGGTCGGCCAGGCTGTCGGAGACTCCTCCGGGCGCGAAGCCCTGCTGGAAATCCACCACCTCGAAGCCGCCGGGGCCGCCGTCTCCGACCTGCCGGACCCACGCCTGGTCCGTCTCGCAGGTGCGCGCGTCAGGACACAAGAGCAGACCCTGCTGGATCGGACCGGTCGAGAGGGGTTCCTGGGCGACGGCCGATCCCACGCCCGAGAGCGCCGCGAGCACCAGGCCGTGTGCGATCATCGGACCCTCTGGCGGCGGCGGAAGGTCAGCCCCAAGAGCAGCAGGAAGGCGATCCAGCCGGCCTGTTCTGGCACGGCGGAGCAGGCACCGGCCGCCCAGCCCTGGGGCGTCTCGACGAGGCCGTCACAGTTACTGTCCACGCCATCGACGTGCTCCATGGCCCCCGGAAAGACCCGGACGTTGGCGTCGTCACAGTCGCCCTGGTCCTCGGTCCATCCGTCCCCGTCGTCGTCATAGGCGTCGGTGTGATCATCTACAATCGCGTCACAGTCGTCGTCCACGCCGTCCACCGCCTCGGGGGCGCCGGGGTAGACGGTGGCCGCGGTGTCGTCGCAGTCGCCGGCCTGCTCGGTCCATCCGTCCCCGTCGTTGTCATAGGCCACGGTGCCGTCGTCGACCAGGCCGTTGCAGTCGTTGTCGGCACCATCTAGCAGCTCGGGCGCGCCCGGCCAGGTGGCGGGATTGGCGTCGTCGCAGTCGCCGGCCTGCTCGGTCCATCCGTCCCCGTCGTCGTCGTACAGATCGGTGTCATTGTCGACGATGAAGTCGCAGTCGTCGTCGATCCCGTTGGCCGTCTCGACCGCATTGGGATGGATCGTGGGGTCGGTGTCATCGCAGTCTCCAAGCAGCTCGGTCCATCCGTCCCCGTCGTCGTCAAACGCATCGGTGTCGTCGTCGATCAGGCCATTGCAGTCGTTGTCCAATCCGTCCACGATCTCGGGCGCGCCCGGCCAGATCAGGCGGTTGGCGTCGTCACAGTCGCCGTCCGCCGGGGTCCAGCCGTCGCCGTCGTCGTCGCCGAGGCTGGTGTCCTGGTCCACGACGCCGTTGCAGTCGTCGTCGCGCTCATCGCCAGTCTCGACAGCGCCGGGGTAGATGTCGGGGTTGGTGTCGTCGCAGTCGCCCTCCCACTCGCTGTAGCCGTCCCCGTCGTCGTCTACCGCCGCCGTGCCTTCGTCGATGCTGCCGTTGCAGTTGTCGTCGCGGCCGTCGGGAAGTTCAGGGGCCGCCGGGAAGATGAAGGCGTTGGCGTCGTCGCAGTCCCCGTCTTCTTCGCTCCAACCATC
>JAADHA010000392.1 GCA_013152105.1 Oligoflexia bacterium
GCCGCTGAGGTCGACGGTGCTGAAGGTGCCGTCGTCCTTGGCGCGAACCAGGCCGCCAGCGTGGGGCAAGGCGATGTAGACGCCGTCGACCGCCGCGACCGCCGTGGTGGGGTCCCACAGGGCGCTGTCGATCCAGGAGTAGTTGTCGGAGGGCAGGTTCGCCCAGGGTGTGCATGCGCTGAGCCCGAGGGCCAGCATCGCGGAAATTGGCTTGATGGGGCGCATTTGGGACTCCTAGTGCTCAATGCCACTGTTCAGTTCAAAGCCGGTGATCGTCTGCATGATCTGCGTGTCGGGGTCGTAGAAGCTCATCCGCCCCAGATCGTGCTCCTGGCTGACCCAGGCCAGGGTGGACTCGGGCAGGACTCCCAGGAAGACGGGGTTGCTCTTCAGCTCGACCTCGTCGTAGAGCAGCGACTGGTAGTGCAGGACTTCCAGGTAGGGCTGGTCCTGCATGACGAAGAAGCCCTGGGTGCCGTCCTGACTGTTGGCGTAGTCGATGGGCTCGGCGGGTAGGCGCAGGGGGTTGCTGAAAAAATCGTCCGTCAGGTCGATCATCGTCAGCGCCCACTGGTCGTAGAAGGTCGAGTCCGGCGACACGTCGTTCCCGTTGTCCTTGGGGTGGAAGACCAGGGCGGTCTCGCCGGTCGGGCTGATCCCCATGCTGGCGACGGGCTTGACCAGCTCGCGCACCGTGATGTCGTTGGTGGCCAGGTCCCAGCTTGCGTAGCGGCTGTCGCCGGTGGCGGTGCTGTAGAGCAGGCCGCGCGAGCCATCCGGGCTCATCAGCACGCTGCCGAAGATCTCGGTGTCCGGCATGTCCACGACCTGGGCGGGAGCGAAGGGGTCCGCCAGATCGTAGAGCCAGAGCTCCTGGCTGCCTCGGGCCACCGCGATGGCCTGGAGCCCGTCGGGGGTCAGATCCAGGTCGGTCGGGTTTTCGCCCACCGCGATCTGATCGACCTGACCGCTTGCCAGGTCGACGACGACCAGGTCAGATGCGCCGAATTGACGGACGAAGGCGTAGGTGCCGTCGGGGGCGAGGATGACCTCTTCAGCCGGGGGCGGGTTGACCAGGTCATCGCTGAGGGCGATCCGATTGGGATCCAGGCTGTCGGCGGTGAGATCGACCACCGCGACATAGGCGTCGCTGACGACGACGGCCGTGTTGCTGTCGTCGGTGAACTGAACGCCGTGCGGATTGAAGCCGATGACCAGGGGGGTGTGGGTCAGGTTCTCGGTGTCGACGAAGCTGACCTCGTTGAAGGACTCGGCCCCGCCGCCGTTGGACTCGGTCTGGGTCGAGTCAGTGTCGTGCCAGCACACGACCCAGCGACCGTCGGGCGACATGGACATGGTGTTGAAATTGCTGCGCACATCGACATCGCTGACCGTCATGCTCTCGGCGTCGATGATGCTGACGCTGTCGTCGCCTTCGTTGAAGGTGACGGCCTTGCTGTAGTCGCTGGTGGTCGCGACCGCGATCGGGTTGCTCCCGACATCGGCGGTGATCACGGCCAGTGAAGGCACGGACACGCGGGTGACCGTGTCGCGGTCGGGGTTGGCCACGAAGACATAGGCGGCCGTCGACGCGGGGCTGAGGGCGAAGAAGCTGTTCTCGTCTTCGGGGGCGTAGGTGGTGTCGCCGTTGTCGGTTGATGTCCCGGCCGTGGATCCGCCATCGGCGTAGGCACCGTCGTACGCACCACTGTCCCATGCGGTGGAGGATGCGTAGCTGGCCATGCCAGTGCCCTTGTCTGCTGAGCAACCGCCCAGTGCAGCGAGGGTAATCGCGCTGATTGCCAGGGATCTCCTCATGATGACTCCTTCGCGGCCAAGCCGCGTTGCAGCCCCTGGATAAGCAAGGACCATGCCATCGTGTGTGGACGCCGATGGCGGCGGGTTTCTCGTCTGGGAAGGGGGGACCGGATTGGGGCAGCCGCGCGGAAAGCGCGACATCTCGGTCGCGGTGGGCGGCGAAGTTCTTGGGACCTGCTCAGTGCTCGATTCCGCTGTTCAGCTCGAAGCCCGTCAGGGTCTGGAGGGTCTGGTCGTCGGGGTTGTAGAAGCTGATACGCCCCAGGTCGTGCTGCTGGCTGACCCAGGCGGTGGTGGAGTTGGGCAGGACACCGACGTGCTCGGGTTCGCTCTTCAGCTCGATCTCGTCGTAGAGCAGGCTGTCGTAGTGCAGGATCTCCAGCCAGGGCTGACCCTTCATCACCAGGTAGCCCAGGCTGCCGTCGTCGCTTTGCGACAGGTCCAGCACTTCGCCCGTCAACAGCAGCGGGTTGCTGAAGAAGTCGGTCAGGTCGACCATGGTCAGGGCGTATCTGTTGTAGAAGGAGGACGTGTTGTCGACTTCGCTGCCGTTGTCCAGGGTGTGGACGACGAGCGCCGTTGCACCGTCGGGGCTGATCGCGATGCTCTGTACGGGCTTGACCAGGCCGTGGACCACGATGTCATTGGTGTCGCGTTCCCAACTGGCGTAGCGCGAGAGGCCGCTGACCGTGCTGTAAAGCAGCCCACGGGCCCCGTCACTGGCCATGACGATGCTGCCCAGGATGGCTTCGGTGGGCAGGTCCAGGACGGTGGCCGGCTGGAATGGGTCGGCCACATCGAAGATCCACAGCTCACCCGCGGCGCGAGCGACGGCGACGGCCTGACTTCCGTCGGGCGTCAGGTCCAGGTCGGTCAGGCTGGTGCCGATATCCAGCCGGTCCACTTCGTTGGTCTGGAGATCCACCAGCACCAGATCGCTGGCGTCGAGCTGCCGCACGAAGGCATAGCTTCCGTCGGGTGTGACCGCGACCTCTTCGGCCAGCGGCGGGTTGACCACGTCTTGGGCGATGGCGATGCGCGTGGGGCTGGGATCGTCGGCGGTCAGGTCGATCACGGCCAGATAGGCGTCGCTGACCACGACGGCGGTGGTGGAGTCGTCGGTGAACTGGACCTGGCGCGGGTTGAAGCCGACGACCATCGGCCAGTGGCGGAGGTTGTCGACGTCGACCAGGCTGATCTCGTTGTAGGACTGCGCGCCGCTGCCGGTGTTCGGGGTGTCGGCGTCCTCGTCGTTGTAGACGATGACGAAGCGCCCGTCGGGCGACATCTCCATCCAGTTGAGGTTGGGCCGCACGCTGACGCTGCTGGTGGCGAAGGTCTCGGTGTCGATCACATCGACTTCGTCGCTGCCGGCGGCGAAGACCACGGCGGTCGCGCCGTCGGGGCTTGCGGTGACCACGGCGGGTTGGTCGCCGGTGGGGGGGGTGATCACCTGCAAGGAGGGCACGGTCACCCGGGTGAGGGTGTCGCGGGACTCGTTGGCCACGAAGACGTGGGTCTCCGTTGCGATGGGCCGCAGGAAGAGCTGTTGCTCGGTCTCGCCGGGCAGGCCGTCGCCGGCATCCGCGGTGGAACCGGCGTCGGTCGTCGAGGTTCCCGTGCTGGCTTCATCGTAGTAGGCGTCAGGGGCTTGCGGGCTGTGTTTTGTGTCGAAACTAGAGCAAGCAGCCAGCGCGACGGCGCTCGACGCGACCAGGATCAGCACCGACCGTGGGGCCGGTGCGTGTGCGGTTCTCATGGGACCTCCTCAGATCAAGGATGGTGCCCGTGCCTGTCACTGTCCAGTGTCGCCCCTGCGCTCGCCGACCGCAAGTGCGCCGGTAGCAGATCGTGGGCCAGGCTCAGGGCGCAGATTGTCTTGGCGTCACAGATCCGGCCGTCGCGGGTCATCGCCAAGGCCTCGGCCAGTGGCAGCCGGACGACGCTGAGGTACTCGTCGGGGTCGAGTTCGCCCTGGGTCGGGCGCAGCCCGGTCGCCAGGAAGATGTGGATCCGTTCGTCGGAAAAGCCAGGAGTTGTCAGGATCGTAGCGATCTGGCGCAGGTCTCCTGATGCCAGGCCGGCCTCTTCAGCCAATTCGCGGCGCGCGCAGTCGGCTGGGGGCTCGCCGGGCTCCAGGCAGCCAGCCGGTACCTCGTAGAGCATGCCTCCGCCCGCGTGACGGTATTGGTGGACCAGGGTGACGGTCCGGTCGTCGTGTATCGGGACGATGGCGGCGGCGCCGGGATGGCGGATGATCTCCAGCGTGAGCTGCCGCCCGTCTGGCAGGCGCGCCTGTTCGATCCCCAGGTCGATAAGGCGACCGGTGTAGATCACGCGGCGTTGTGGCGTCTGGTCGTCGGGCAACTGTCCCCCCATGCGTTCCCAGCGAAGTGAAAAACGGCCGCCCGCGGGTGCGAGCGGCCGTCAGTAGATGGTGCGGAAGGGGGGAATCGAACCCCCACGGGCGTGAGCCCACTAGGCCCTGAACCTAGCGCGTCTACCTAATTCCGCCACTTCCGCGCGCGGATGCCGGGTAGCACATGGTCTACCCGATAGACCGCTTTGGCTTATTGTCAGTCGCGGGATCGGTCAAGGCTGATTCTTTGGAGCCGAGCTCGCGCGCGGGCTCATGGTCCATCCAGCCTGTAGATCCGGGTGGCCCCGTCCTGGTGGATCAGGGTGGCCTGGGTCAACAGCAGCTCATCGAGCAAGGCCACCGGGCCGTTCATGGTCTCGGCCAGCTCTTCTTCAGACAGGAAGGGGTACAGCTTCTCGATGAAGCGGGCGCGCGTGACGATGAGGTGGGTCGCGCCAGCGGCTTGCAGGTCGACCAGCGCCTGGTCGCCCCGGGTCAGCAAGAAGACGCGAGTGGGGATGTGGTCCTCGACGCTAGCCAGCAAGACGGGGCGGTGGAGCAGATAGGTAGACCAGTCGAACATCAGGGCGACCACGGCGTCGGCTGGGAGGTGGCGGTTGGCCCAGGCGATGCTGGCCGCGGGTGGATAGTGGCGAGCCAGGAAGGTCTGGCGGTCTTCATGGCCGGTCGCCGCGGGCAGGGTGTCGACGGACTGCGTCAGCAGTGGACCCAGGTTTGCGGGGAGGCCGGCCAGCAGGCAGGTCAGCAGGGCGGCGCGGGCGAGCCCGGGTCCCTCTGGTGCGCCGGTCGCCAGCGCCAGGGCCAGCACGGGCAGGCCAGGCAGCAGGTAGCGCAGCCAGTGGGGTCCCAGCGCCCAGAACAGGGCGGTGACCGCGGCGGCCAGGGCCAGGCGCCGG